>JAKAYH010000174.1 GCA_021826835.1 Thermoplasmata archaeon
GGAAACAACAAAATTCCCAGAATTTAAAGAAGAGCTGTTCACTAAGCTCCATACATTCTTCAGAACCTATTTTTCAGAATCGGGAAGTATCTATTTCAGTTATACACCTTTAAAATCAAAGGTCTATGAAAAGATATATACCAACAATCAGGACGTGATCCTTTTTTGGAAGACCAACATGCTTTATTATGTTAAAACTGACAATCTCTACAAGACTTTATCAATTAGTTGCGAAATCGAAGGTTCAGGATATATAATAAAATTTGATGCTACTCAGATAGAAGGAAAGAGATCTAACGAGAAAAGAGTACTAATCTTCGAGCTTGAGAGCATAAACGATAAAGCCATAACGTTCAAACCGCAATATTCAGAACATGGAAAGGAAACAAAGGTATCTGAGATTTTAGAAGAGTTGCGTATAAAACACATAAATATAACAGAAGAACAACTGGATGAATTATTCAAGACGTATAAGAAACAGACAGAGGTTGATTACTTCATCAATAAAGATGCAAAAGCATTCTTGAGAGAGCAATTCGATTTGTGGTTAAAGAATTACATTTTTGATGATGAGAGCGATTATTCGGAAAAGAGACTGAAACAGTTAAAAACTCTAAAAAATATCGCTCACAAAGTTATTGATTTTGTTGCTCAATTTGAGGACGAACTGGTAAAAATATGGAATAAACCTAAATTCATTCTAAACTCAAATTATGTCGTAACCATGGACCGGATTGCGCAGAAGGAAGCTGGTAGTCAACTCATTCGTGAAATAATAGATCATGCCAAATTTTCTGAACAGGTTAAAGAATGGATAGAATTAGAAATAGTCGAGGATGATTTTAATAAGTATTCGATTATAGTTGAGGAAGGTTCTTCAATCAGTTTAAACAGCAAATACAAAACCCTTCCTATAGATACCAAATATTTTAAAGACATGGAGCTAAAGATAATACAGTTATTTTCTAATTTAGACGCGGAGCTTGATGGGTACTTAATACATGGCGAAAATTATCAGGTTCTTAGGACAATCTTTCCTAAATGGAGGGAAAGAGTCGAATTGATTTATTTAGACCCTCCATTTAATACAGGTAACGATTTTATCTTCCTCGATAACTATCAAGTATCTTCTTGGCTGACAATGATCAAGAATAGACTTGACGTTTTATATCCTTTCCTCAATCCACAGGGCAATCTATATCTACACCTCGATCACATATCAGAGCATTATGCGAGAATCTTATTAGACAATACTTTCGGAGTTGATAACTTCAGAGCAAAGATAACATGGAATACGGGCGAAAATATTTCTGGATTTAAGTCTCAGGCACTAAACTGGATCCGCCAAGCTGACTTTATACACTACTATGTAAAAGGACCATCTCCAATCTTTCATAAAGCATATGAACTGCTAAATCGAGAAGATGCCAACATAGGTTGGCTTGATGTCCTTGGCGATAATAAAAAGTCACTTTACATAGAAAAATGGAACAAAGGAAGTTTTTTTGTTCGTGAGAGTGTCAAGTATAAAGTTAAAGCCAAAGGTACGGTCTGGAACGACATCTATTCTTTCCAGTATAGCGAACCTAGGATCACAGAGAGTTTATCGTTTGCTAGTAACCAGAAACCTGAGAATTTGCTTAGACGGATTATTCAAACATCATCAAACCCACAAAATTTAGTGTTAGATTGCTTTCTTGGAAGTGGTACCACTACCAGTGTAGCTCAGAAGCTTTCAAGAAAGTGGATAGGAATTGAAATGGGAGACTACTTCAACGAAACCTACTTAGACGTGGTAAAAATAAGTAAAACAACGGCTAACGAGGACACGGAAAACAATGAAGAGTTGATAGAACAAAATAATCCATCTGTCATAAAAGTAATTTCTGAAACAAAGAATGAAATGACCGTTATCATGAGAAAAATTGGGGCACTCGGAAGAATGAAAATCGTATTGCGTGGAGATAAAGAGTTCCGAGCTATCCATAGCACCGTTGTTAGGAGGCCGCATCTAAGCAAAGATGTAAATTGGAATGGAGGGGGTTTCTTCAAGTATTATGAGGTGGAACACTATGAGCAAACACTAAAAAATACTCATTACGATGATTCTGAACCCTTTCTTAATTTGAGTAGTGATGATGTCTACAGTCAATATGTTTTCCTAAAAGATAAAAAACTGCTTGACAGAATGGAAGTAGATTATACAAATAATAAAATAAAGATAAAGTATGATGAGATTTACCCTAACATCGACCTCGCCGAGACTTTGTCTAATATTAAAGGAAAGTTCATAAAACGAATAGAAAAAGATGCGGTTGTCTTTGAGGACGATGAAAAAGTGTACTTCTCAGAAATAGATTTCCAAACAATAAAGCCCCTGATTTGGTGGTAGAATGGCTAACAATGAAAAAATACGACCAGTTTACCAGCGACTTGTCTCAGATATTACATTTGAGGCTCTGCCATATTCGTGGGATTTCAAATTTGAACGGTTCTCTAATAAGAAAATTCTGTATGATTATCAAAAGGAGGCTTTGAAGTCGGGATTAAAATTCCTATATAATTACTATGCTAACCTCTTACACTATCCGGGGTCTGACTATGATAACAATATCTTAGAAGGCAAAAAGTCACTCTTTAACTCAATCAAAGCACACCTAAAGCAAGCAGATGCATTAGGTATTTCAGCCAAAAATGGCAATATTTTCAAAATTGCAAATAAGTTCTACGAATCAGAAGATGAAAGAATATCGTTCTTCAACTTCACGAATAGAATTGGTTTCTGGATGGCAACTGGCAGCGGAAAAAGCCTTGTAATAATCAAACTAATAGAAATTTTGCACGAACTTAAGAAAAGGGGGTCAATCCCAGATGAAGATACCTTGTTTCTCACATATAGAGAAGACTTAATAGATCAAATTAAAGTGCATATTGATGAGTTCAACTCGTTTTCACCGTTAAAGATAAGATATTGGGATTTAAAGGAATACGATAACGTCAAGCATAACCTGCTATTTAGCAAGGAGGATATAAACATCTTTATCTACCGCTCTGATTTGATATCAGATACCTCTAGTGAAAAATTCCTCTCATTTGAGGACATAGAGAATAATGGCAAGTGGTACATTATTCTGGATGAAGCGCATAAAGGCAATAAGGAAGACTCCAAAAGGCAGATTTTCTATTCTATCCTCTCTCGCAATGGATTTCTATTCAATTTCTCTGCTACTTTCACTGATGCATGGGATTTGATTACGACAGTTTTTAACCTAAATCTAGAGGCTTTTACTGAAAGAGGATATGGGAAGAACGTTTACGTCTCACAACAGAGCATGGAGGCCTTCGAAAGAGGAAATGACGACATAGATTTTGAGGAAAGAAAAATCATTGTGTTAAAGACTTTGATTACCCTAGCAATGGTTAAAAAGGCCTATCAAGAAGTGTCCCTTATATCTGATAATGTCTATCACAACCCGCTGCTGGTACTTTATGGAAATACCACAAGTATAGAAAATTCAGATCTTCAAATATTCTTTGAAACATTGGGAGAAATAGCACTTAACAAGATCAACACGAGTTTGTTTGAGGAGGTTAAAAGTTCTATATTGGATGAGTACAAAAATCAGCCGAATTACGTGTTTGGCAATAGACAACTTACTTTTAGGGACACTGATTTTTCAAATCTAACCTTCGATGATGTTTTAAAATTCGTATACAATGCCGACAGCACTGGCAAAATAGAGGTTGTTAAGACACAGGCGAATAAGGAAGAACTTGCATTCAAACTTAAGACTTCAGATAGGTATTTTGCCTCAATAAAGATAGGTGACATAACAAAATGGCTAAAGGACACCCTATCGGATTACGAGGTGAGTGAAAATCCTATAGAAGACAGCTTTTTTGGTAATCTCAATAGCAATTACAGTACTATTAACATACTTATGGGCTCCAGGGCTTTTTATGAAGGCTGGGACTCCAATAGGCCAAACGTAATGGTTTTCGTGAATATAGGAAGTGGAGATGCAAAAAAATACGTTCTCCAATCCCTAGGCAGAGGAGTAAGGATAGAGCCACTTAGGGACAAACGCCAAAGAATCGAAACTTTATCAAAGAACGGAGATCTAGAAGCAAAGCAAATGTTTTCTCTTTTACAGGAAAAGAAGAAGGAAAGCTCAATATCGCTCATGGAAACGTTGTTTGTTTTTGGAACAAACGACCAAAACCTAAGAGAAATAATGGAAAGTATAAAATTTGAGCGGGAAAAAGCTGGTGAACTTATAGATGTCAGGAGGGCTGACTTCGATTTTAATCCTATCCTTCTTTTGCCAGTTTACGTTGAAAAGAACGATATTCAATTAAAGGAGCTACCAAAATTCCGAGGCAATTTCAAGCTTTTAGAGAAGTATGTTAACTGGATCAAAGATGATAGAGTGATCTATGCACTCTATTCAAATAGAGCCACACCCGCCACGTTAGACAGACTACATGATTATCTAATAGAGTCTAATTTTGTGAATAATGATTTGAATTATGCGTATAAACAATTGGCAAACTTAATGGATCATCTTAATACCTCCATGAAGGAAGTAGACAAATTTAAGGAGCTTGAGGATGAGATCATACATTTTAAAGAAGTCAGTGTGGAAGTTATCTCTGAAGAGAAGAAAAAAGAGCTAACTGACAAGATTGATGAGGTAAGGAAATTCAAGAATCCAGAAACTATTAAGAAAGGACTCAAAAAGAAACTTGAATCTAAAGAGATAGATATTGATGAATATACTTCTCAGATAGAGAAACTGGCAAACAATAAGAAGAAATTACTGTTCGACTACGATGAAAGTAAGATAGAATTGATCAATATAGCTCACCATTACTACCTACCAATAATTTTAGCGGCAACGGATAAGGCTGATTTTATAAACCATGTCATTAAGGTAGATAGCGAAAAGAAATTCGTCCATGATCTAGATGAGTTCATATCGAGTGACAAGGCAAAAGACCTTAAAATGGACTGGTGGGCTTTCTCTAAAGTCGATGAAAGTCTTGATAGAGTCAACATACCATACTATGATGGAGAAAAGAACAAGATGAGAGATTATTCTCCGGACTTCATATTCTGGCTTAAGAGAGGGAGGGAATATAGAGTGGTATTCATTGATCCTAAGAGCACCAAGTATACAGATTATCAACAGAAGGCGGATTATTTTAGTAAACTGTTTGAGGACTGTGGCTCGCAGAAGGAGTTTCAGTTTGGTGATTTTTCCATAAAGGTGCATCTATTCATGAAAACAGATAACTTGAATTCAGTTGGTGAGAACTATCGGAAGTACTGGATAGACGATGTTAGTCAGATATTCTCTGTTTTGTGAATCTAATCTAAGCCTTGAAGCTCAGCCTCAAATTCACCCCTGCCCCTCTTTGAGCCTTCGCCAATTACTATGTGCCCTTCGCTCGCCTGCACGCCGAGCACAGGACCCCATGCTTCAACTCCAATAAAAATTCACCCCGTCTTGCTCACGCAATCCACCCCTCTTTTGATTTACGTCTCACACTCTTCTTCGAAGAGCCCCTCATTCGCCATGCTCATTCGGGGTGGTGTCCTGTGCTCGCCGCTCGTGGTGTATGGGTGGTGCTACACACCTTCGCTTCGCTTGGTGTTCCACACCACCCACCGCTAACGCTTACACCACTCGGTCTTGCTTCGCAAGAC
>JAKAYH010000175.1 GCA_021826835.1 Thermoplasmata archaeon
AGGCAATTCCATTGATCGAGTTGATCCAAACTTTCCGCAGTGACTTTTTGGGGATATTCTGTTCTTCTGAGTATCTTGTACTGCGTACCTCCATTGTAAAAAAATCCCTCAATGACATTATCTGTATTCATGCGATCATTCCTCCCAGATAGAAAAAGGTAATACCCAACGACATGACTACTGCCGTTATCGTTACAAGCACCTGACTTAGAGCAGGTTCACTCTTATCCACAATTTCATTTCCGTCGAAAATCATCGTTGATACTTTATACATAACAGAGAGCGAAATTATGAAAAGTGTTATGATCAGAATTATAACTGCAGTTATTCGCCCCATGGAAATCAACTGATAAATAATAAGAAATTCACCGATGAAAGTTGCAAACGGGGGTGCTCCTGTCACAGCCAGTGACGATAGAATCAATGTCGATGAAGTATATGGCATTCGTTTCTTCATTCCACGAATCATAGATATGTTTCTTGTACCGTATATCTCAAGGATGTTGCCTGACGAATAAAATGCGCCCGATTTGCCGAATGCATGGGAAAGAAGAATGAGTATGGCCCCGAGATATCCCAGTCCCCCGGTTATGAGCCCCAAAAGAGCGATTGACATATTCTCCATAGTTGAATAGGCAAACATTCTCTTTGTTTGGGTCTGCGAAGGCATTACTAAGGCAACAAATATGAGTGAGGCAAAAATGAATACAAGATATATTCCCTGAACAGGTCCAACCGATGTGACTGAATAGAATTCATATAGACAATATACCGCTACCGGGAGCAGGATACCTGAAAACATTGCACTGATCTCTGATGGTGCCTGAGAATGCGCGTCCGGCAGCCAGGTATGCATGGGGAATATGCCGATTTTAGTGCCGAATCCAATGAGTGCTGTTACGCCCGCAATTGCAAGCAGAGGGTTATCAATGCCGGAATTGGTTATACTGGTAATTGTTAAATGCCCATAGACGTCAAATATGAGTAAAACTGAAATCAAAGCTATTGCAAGCCCTGATGAGACCAATATTACATACCTCCATGCGGCTTCAAGCTGGTTTCGTTCCCTCTCAACTATGAGAAGAAGCGCTGAAGATGCTGTGGTGGCTTCGAGTCCAATCCACATGAGACCAAAATTATCTATGACAAGGGTGAAAAGCATTGTAAAAGTAAACAGATTTATGAGAGAATAGTGAAGCTTTAGATTTTTAGATTCACCAAGTTTCCTGTGATAACCGGAGGCAAATATGGACGAGAACATATATACAAAAGATACTGTAAAAATTAAATACCTGTTAAGGGAATTGATAAAGAAAGGACCATAGATACCGTTTGGAATAAGGAGGACGATTATTGAATTTACTGCGGTGATAATGGTTCCCGCAATACTTAATTGCTTAAAATTCCTGAAGAAATACGATGAAGATGTGAAAACTGGTATTGATAAAATAAAGTACACATAATATTCTATGGAAAATATCATCCTATCATCTCCGGAAGGTTTTCCGTTTCAAGTGTTTCTGATATTAGAACTGCTGAGACAATAACAAGGGCAAGAACATCAAGAAGCACACTTATTTCAACAATGAGTGGCAATGAAATAATGCCAAGGCTCAGTAGGATTATGGCGTTTTCCTCCTCTATATACCCGCTGAATTGTGCTATCTTGTTCTTTCTTGAAGCTACCAGCAGCATCCCCTGAATCATCATTGCAAAACCTATTCCACCAATATTGCTCCCGGTATAAGGAAAGAAAACTTCATGATATATGGCAAGTGATATTACCAGCAAAATAACGCTTAGAATAGTTATTGAAGGGATGCCCTTTGAAAGCTCTCTGAACATATTCCCTCTTTCAGGTAATTTTCTGTAGAGAATATATGCGGTCAAGAATCCACGAAGCAATGCAGTGAGTATTCCAAGGATTACAAGATCTAATGAACTGGTAGTTATTCCAAGATAGATTGCATAAGCAGAGAGAAGTAGTGATTGAACAATAATTACGTGCACCTTTGACATGACATATGTTCCTATCTGCGCCCATATACCTGTAAATAATAGGCTGACAGCAATTACATCAAGAATCTCAGAAATTGTCATACTAGACCCCCCAGAACAAATATGACCACAGAGAATATGGCCAAAGTGAATGATACTGCCAGATAATCAGCTATTTTGAACAATCTGACCTTGGCTAGGCTCTGTTCAATGAATATGACAATGAGAATTAAAATTATCCACTTTCCAATCATGATTGGAATGTCTTCCAGGGCACCAATCACAGAATCCTGCATGAACCATGGAAAGAGGAAAACGTTGAGCAAAACAGATCCAAGGAGATACTGCTTCATCCATGATGACTCCTTAATGAGGAATAGGTCTCTTCCTCCATATTCAAAAACTCTCCCTTCATCAATCATTCCCATTTCTGATAGTCCAGAACTTTCCAGAGGTAACTTTCCAGTTTCAAACAAAAATATCATGAAAAATGCAATCATTGAGAGAATGTGAGTAAGCGACAGATAAGTAGGAAAACTATTAGCTATAGATTCGTTTGTGATGTAAGGATTATTAGTTCCGGTCTGTATTGCCACTGCAAAGAATACCAGAATAAGAGTTGGTTCTGCAAGTGCTGAAAAGGTTGCTGATCTGCTGGCACCAAGTGCAGAATAGTTACTTCCAGAATCAAGCGCCGCCAAGATAAGAATAACTGATGCCAGCGAAAACAACATGGCCCCTCCAAGGAAATCAACCATTGGCGCAAAATCGGTTGGTTCAGGTATAACTACAGGTATAACAAAAGAAATTGTAAAGAATATGGAAAAAACAAGATACGGTGCTATCCTGTATAATCCACCACCAGTCTTAGTTGTATTTCTTTCTTTTATGAGATATTTATATAGATCATAATATGGCTGCAGAATTGATGGCCCTTTCCTTGATTCAGTTTTGGCTTTAAAATTCTCATAAATCCCCTGAACCATCGGCGCAAGGATTATAACCCCTACCACCTGTATAACCGTTTCTATGATGCCCCCTATCATATTCACACCCTGATAGATGTCATCAGCTTTTCAGCGTTTAAGGGCTGACATCATAGCCAACTGGTGAGATCAAGTTACCTTATAAGTATTTTGTATGTTTATTCTCCGTCACTGAAAATGTCAACTCTTTTAAACTACAAGTTAATGCAGTGATATGAGTTCGCGAGGTGCTGCAGGAGATATTACTTATTTGCTGGGTTTGTTAGCCGCTATTTTTATAGTTTTGAATGCGTTGATTAACATAATTGCCATAATTCTTGGATCTGCGTATCTGGCCATTCATAATGTCTCATTTGGGTTAGTTGCTTTATCCGGTGTTGTTGGTATTATCCTTTCTATAATAGCCCTCTTTTGCGGGTCTACTATACTAAGTATTACGGAAAGAATGAGACGAAGCAAAAAAGAGCACGCTTTAAATGGAATAATCATAATGATACTCAGTCTTGTGGCCTTAGTTGGCGGCGGAGGATTTGTTATTGGAACTCTTTTCGGATTGGTAGCTGGTTTCATTATAATGATAAAATAATCAAAGAACTGGATTTATCCTTGTACTTATGTCTTCAATGAGCTGATCCAGCAGTTGAATAAAACCCTCATGCGTTGAATTTATCCGATCTATTGAGATCTTTTTTATATTATCAATATCGCTGAGATTATACGTATGGTAATAACCCCCACGAGGTATTGTCCTTGAGTTTTTTATTACAACACCTATGCTTGTCAATTTCTGCATGGATCTAAACACTGTGGTCTTATCCTTGCCTGATAACTGGGCAAGTTCTTCGAGGGTATATTCCTTATTAGGTACCATACAGTTAAACAACAGAACATCGGTTTGCCCCAGCATAAAAAGACATGTAAGGAGATCATCACAACATGCACTCTTCAGAGATATCTTGTAAAGTGAATTGGCATTAGCCATAGTTCGTAATACATTAGAAACATTTATAGTTTTGCATGGTATTAGCAAAACCATAAAACTATTAAATCAGATTGTGATTACATATTGTAATATCACGGTGAGCAGAATGTCAGAAAGTGAAGACAATAACATTGAGGCTATCAGGCAGAATTTGCTTAAAGATATTATGTCGCAAAAGGTGAAAAATGTGAAACCGATAGAATTGAGTGATGAAAATTTTATGCAGAGCGTTGCAAGTGAGAAGATTCTTGTGGTAGATTTCTGGGCAGCCTGGTGCGGTCCTTGCAGATATCTTTCCCCGGTAATAGAAGAGCTGGCAAAGGATTATTCAGGAAAGGTTACCTTTGGAAAATTGAATGTTGATGAGAATCCAAATGTGTCTGCCGAGTTTAATATCAGAAGTATACCAACGGTACTGATGTTTAAGAACGGTAAGATGGTCGATATGAGCATAGGTGCAGTACCAAAACCAATGCTTGATGCAAGAATAAAAAAACTCCTGAATTAATATGGAAAATGATGTCATCATAATAGGCGGAGCCTTTGCAGGCTTGACTGCTGCCATTTATTCAGCGAGGCAGGGTATGAATACCCTGCTTATAACCAAAGACATTGGCGGACAGGGGTTGTTAACAACCGATATTCAAAACTATCCAGGATTTAATTCCATATCGGGGTTTGATCTGGCGTCAAAGTTTCAGGAACAAGCCTCACTTTATGGAGTTCGATTCGTCTATGACGAAGTTACAAATATATCAAGCGATGGAAATTTGTTCAAAATAAAAACATTTACAGGAGAATTTGAAAGTGAAGGTCTGATTCTAGCTTTTGGAAAGACTCCCAGAGATCTCAATGTTAAAGGTGAAGAAAAATTAAAAGGTCTGGGCGTTTCTTACTGTTCAATATGCGATGGCCCACTATATAAAAATAAGGAAGTTGCAGTGGCTGGAGCGGGTGACCATGCGCTGCAGGCAGCTTTGTATTTAAGCACTGTTGCATCAAAGGTATATGTTATTCAGAAGGGTGCGAGGATTTCTGGAAATGAGGAAATGATCAATGAGGTTAAAGCACATGAAAATGTTGTTTTTCTTATAGAAAGAGAGATAATGGAAATTCTTGGGAAAAAGAATGTTGAGGCATTACTTCTTAAAAATCAAAAGTCTGGTATAGAAGAAAAGCTGAAAATTGAGGCCGTATTTGTAGAGATGGGTTATGTAGCAAAGACAGCTTTCATAAAGGATCTGGTTACCTTAAACGCTTCAGGTGAGGTAATAGTGGATCAGTTCTGCGCTACCAGCCATCCAGGTATATATGCCTGCGGAGATGTTACGAATATTCCTTATAAGCAGGCTGTAATATCCGCTGGACAGGGTTCCATAGCTGCTCTTTCATGCATTAATTTCATTCATAAGAAGAGGGGCAAGGGCTCACTAAGATCTGACTGGAAATTCATTGATTCAAAAAAGGCCTGATCTTCATAAGTCATATTGAACTTTCCAAAGATACCTTAAACGATGGCGAAAAAAAGCGCTTTGAAGTGGCCGATGAAGATCTAACGATTGCTTTTTGGGAAGGCAAATATTTTGCATACGAATCAAAGTGTCCTCACAGAAAAGGCCCAATTTTTATGGGACGATTGAAGCCGGGGGCTTGCATAACATGCCCAAGCCATAAGATCACTTTTTCCCTTGAAACCGGAGAGATCATTCATAAC
>JAKAYH010000176.1 GCA_021826835.1 Thermoplasmata archaeon
GAATATGGGAACTACTCTGTAATCCTTAACAATTCTGGCAGGATCACAGAATTCAATCTTTTTGTTCATAAGAATTTGACAATAACCTATCTTTATGTTAAAAAATCCGTTGCAAAAACAGACTGGACACTGTACTGGTCCACCATTTTAGCATCTACTATTGCGGTTGCATTGGGATACAACATCTCCAGAAGGAAGATCACAAAGGTTTGCCCCGTATGTATGAAAGAAACTGCATTCGACAGGAGGCACAGCCACAAATGACTTTCTACGAAGTGTGGATATTTGAAACAGAAAAACTTTCACTAGATGTTCCATTTGTAAATATTTCGTAATTCATGACTGTGGTGCTTGGGACAAGGTGGAATTCGTTTACTACTATATTGTAAATATGGGTGAAATTTATGATTCCGGACTTTTGGACAAATATGTATTGATCGTTATTTTGATAGACCTGGGTCGTGTTTACAGTTTTGTTCAACCCTACAAAAACATTTAAAATCTCATTGATGTTAAATTCCACGCCTACGAAATTTCTTAAGCTGTTGTTCTGCACAATAGTTCCTTTTCCAGTGTATGAGTAGTTGAAGGAAATTGAATCATTATTGCTGTTGAGGTAATCGAGGTTTACAAATCTGTTTGACAATTTCACACAGTTAATGCTGGATGCATTGAGATCAGGAGAAAGAGATAATTGAAATCCATTTCCTGAATTTTGTGTTCCATTGTTTAACAGATAATTCAGCTTATTGCCATTCTGGGTTTTTTCAAGGTTCCAGCAAAGGAAAGGTGTCTTCATGTTATTGGTTGGATATTCAAGGTTGGAGTTTGCAATGCCAATCTGGCTTATTGTTGGAGATCTGGCTGTTATATAGTTGCTCAGGTACTTGTAGTAAGCCTGTATCCTGAAGGTTGTCCCCTGCTTCAAAAGGTAGGAATATGACTCAGGATATGCAGTTACATTGTTTTGGCCCGGCTTGAGAATGGAAGATGAGTACCACAGCAATCCATTATAATTCCCCCCTGTGGTTGTGCTTGGTATTATCCTGAAATATACTGGGGAGGTTAGATTTGAACCAAGAGCCGGCTGATATGTCACACTGATATTCATGGACGTGATATATCCTGGAATGTTAAGCTGATCCGACATATTCAACACATCGTTGACTTTGTAAATGCTGCTGTCATTGTTGTGGGATGCGAGGTATATTGAACCTCCAGTGGTTAATGAAATTACCGCCACGATAATCAGGGCAAAAGTTACCTGTTTTTGCATGTATTTTCTCACCCCTCTTATATTTATATTTCCGTTAATTGAAGTGGTTTTAATTTCCGACAGGACTGGGTGTTTTATGTTGTTTTCCCTAACATAATCTGAAAAAGTGATCACTATCAGCAATGACCAGTCCACAATATATCCAAGCAGTACCCTGTAATTTGCAAGAAACATTAACATTGGAAAAACGAATAGAGCGTACTTCAATTTCGAATAGAATCTGACATAAAACAGAAATGTGATTATAATTATTGACAGGAATATAAGGGAAAACACAGTCGATGGAATTCTCAGCAATCCTGTAAAAGACAATTCTGAGAACCCTATGCCGATGCCCAGGACCGGCTGGAATTCCGCATCGATTATATTTCTTAACCAGTCATGGGGCTGCATTATTATGAATGGCAGATTTGTAATTAAAAATGAAAATGCTGCAAGTGCAAAGAACATAAGGGACTGCTTGAAAGATTTTCCTTTCTCCATGAATATCATGAATATCAGGAATGGAAACGCAACTAAGGCCAATTGCTTTGAGGAAAGGGACAAACCGTAGAATATGCCAGACAACCATGGCCTGTCCCTATAAATGTACGCCAAGACGAGGAAGAAAATCCACAATATGTCTGTCGATCCTCCGATGGATAGCCCAAATGTATACATGCTTAGCATCAAAAACAGGGAAAAATATGGAATTATCTTTTCCATTCCGGTTTTTCTAAGATAAAGAAATACTACAAGGAAATTCAATGCAGAGAAAGCAAATAACGTTGTGTAATCAGGAAGATGAAAATACACCACCGGCAAAAATGCAAGAACAGACATTCCGGGATAAAGGAGAATTTCTACAAGTTTGCCGTTTAATCCCGGAGTGACGTAAAGGGAATATGGCTTTATGTATTGGAACGCCCCCATCATATTGCTGTTTATGTATGGATCTTTTCCCTCGAGAAAAATTTTTGCCGCATATGTTTGGATTATAATTTCATCAGTCAGGCCATTTGGGTATAAACTTGATATTACAAAAAAAAGCTGGACTAAAGATAAAAGAAAACCCAAATATGGCAGATTTTTTAAAATTGGCGACTCTTTAATATTAGTAAGAAATAAAATGAAAAGCAATGCTCCGATAATTACAAGGGCAACTCCATTGATGATTGCCGGATAATTGAGGTAACTGGTATAATTTATCGAAATAAATGGCAGGGCTATGAATATGATGCCAAAAACAAAATACCTAATGCGGTTCAATTTCTTGTCCTCTAAAGTTGGATGCATAATTAAATCAATTTTAACTAAATTTCAATGAAGTTGTTAAATATTGCCATAGATTATTTTATCAGAGGTGCCAAGCTGCCCCGGGGCTCCCACTGAAGTTAGTCGAAAAAGATGCTATTATTCCAATGCCCGTTGCAATCATATAATTGACGCTGAATGCTATAAGAAGGAATATCATTGCAAAATATATTGCTGACCCCAGGCTGCTCATCAGATTGTATCTTGCATATTTTCTGAGTAAAGAACCGTTGCCCCTTTTATTGCGGTATGTCCAGTAGTTGTTGAATACAAAATTGCTGAGTATGGACGCTTCCAGTGCTATAATGGCGCCTGCGTATAGTGGATCATGGAATCCGCCAACGATAAGCCTAACCAATAGCAGATTCAATATTGCGCCTGAGATTCCCACGATCAGGAACTTTATCATTAAATAATCTGAAAGATTTAGCAGCAACTTTACGTACCTTATTAGCTCCTTCGTTCCGAATTTGCTCTTCCCGGATGCCCTTTTGTTAAACCTGTAAGGCACTTCCACAACGTTTTTAGTTTGTGATGCCACCAGAATCTCAAGGAGCACTTTATAGCCATCTGACTTAATTGCCTCCGGCTCAATGAGTTCCCTTTTAAAGCCAAAGAACCCGGACATTGGGTCCATTACGCCTTCTGTTTCCTGAAGATTCATATGGGCAAGAAGAGTAGCTGCCTTTGAGACCACTTTTCGGAGGATGTTGAAATCACTCTTTCCTCCCCGTATATATCTTGAAGCTATTGCTATATCGTTTCCCTTTTTCAATTCCTTTAGAATTTTTGGGACTACTTCCGGAGGATGCTGCAGATCGCTATCCATAACGACTACATAATTGCTGCTGGATGCAAGCATTCCATCCCTTATGGCAGTGGCTATGCCCAATTTTCCTGATCGTTTCACAAGAATGATATTTTTATATCTGGATGCAAGTTTAGTAACAACTGCAGCCGTTCCATCGGGGCTATTGTCATCTACAACAACTATCTGATGATCTATATTCATATCCTCCAAACGGTGTATCAGAATCGGAATATTCCTAGATTCATTATATGTAGGTATTATGATAGATAGTTCAGGAATGAGGTTCCCTCCATGTAACAGACATATTAATTCCTAACTTATTAAATTTTTCCAATTTATATTAACAAATTTTGTAATTCTTTATAACGTTAACCATACGATTGTCGTATTTTTTATTTATTCACAAATAAAAATTAATATGTATGCAGAACAGCACAAACTCTTCAAATGTTAAGTGCTTTCCCAATATTTACGTGGTACCATGTCTCAAGGTTAGAATTGTACGCTATTATAACATAAGTGTTGTGTTCCTCCAGAAAATAATTTGAATCATTTGTATAAATATGGTAAGATGTGTAATAGTGCCCTGAAGCAGGCTTGAACACGGTGGCATTCCAGAAAAATCCATTTGGATTATTCAAAAAGCCGTCTTCAAGTATCCTGAACCTCAACGAAAGATTGGTTATCTGTTTGCTGTATGAAACGTTGACGTACAGGCAGTTAATTTCTCCATTTGCCGCCTTCATAGGCTCTGGAGTTACAGATTCTATTCTTATTCTTTGCTGGTATGATGAACTGTTCTCGACAAAGACAACGGTTGGAATTAGAATGATCAATACTATTAAAACAGGTATCAGGTATTTGTAGATTTTTTGAATTTTATTTCCATTTATCTGGAAGTGGTTCCCTAATTTCTTTAAATTGGATAAACTGAGTTTCTCATTAGAATCTGAAGTGTTGCCTTTTCTTATAATATATGGAAGAGTGGATAACGTCAAAATGGGCCAGTACATTAAATAGTTCTCGAGCAACCTGAAATTGAATATCAAAACAATAATAGGAAGAGCGGTCAGGGAATATTTCAGTGTATCATACTTGTACATATATATAACTATAAACATCATCCATACTGAAATCATAAGGGCTGTGAAAAATTGCCTGTCTGCAAAAGGTATGTATCCTGAGAAGTAGAACTGGGATAAGCCGAATCCTATACCGAGTATGGGTGCGTTTTCCGGGGCCAGAATAGAATTGAAGAAGCTTGAGGGTGACATTAAAATAAAGGGGAGATTGATGAGAATAAAAGAAAGTGCTGCAGTAATTGTGAACTCAACAAATTTCTTAAATCCATACCTCTTGTAAACAAATATTAGCAGGAAAGGAAGTATGAATATTGGAAGTTGCTTTGCCGCTAATGACAGTCCGTAAAGTATGCCGGGGATAAATCTCTTCTGAAGAAATATGAGTGATGCGGCAAGAAAAGTGACCCAGATAACATCTGTGATGCCGTTTAATGAAAAAAATATCAGGTTAATGTTGAAAAGTGCAACTGCAAGTGCCAGAGGCGCCATAAATGCAAGTTCCCTTTCAACAAATTCAATTGCTATGAGGGAAAGAAGGAGCAATGTGAAGATGAATAAGACTATTTCCGGATTAATGTGCAGAAGTATGAACGGTATCAGAATCAGGAATGAAAAATCCGGATATTCAAGAGAAGTTACATATCCTCCGGCCAATTTTGGAGTAAGGCTTGAGAGGGACACACCATAACTTTCAATGGCTCTGATTGAATACTGAATTCCATATGGGTTCAATCCTGCAAGAAACCTCTTTGCAGAAAGGACCTCTATTGCAAACTCGTCAGTAAACGAACGTTTCATAGACATTCCAATTATAAAAATAACCGTGCCTACGCTTAAGATAGTTACAAGAATGATCATGTGAAGAAATTTCTTGCTGAAGTTGTGCCTTTTTCCGGAAATGGTGGAAAGAAGTATGAAGGAAAAACCGAACACAGTTAACAAAAATTCTATCATTATATAGAATGGGCCGGAATAACCAACATAATCATATATGCTATACGGAAGATAGATCAGGAGTATGCCCAGTGCGAGGAACCCAATTTTCTGTATTATTAAGTCAAAATTTTCAAAATCGTTTCCTTCTATGTTGATCACCTGTTCATCGGAGCGTACTGCCTTAGCTCCAATAGCTGCTTACCTACTGTAAGTTTGTCAACGCTTAAATAAATTTTTATATTCTTCATGAATGAACTTACTTT
>JAKAYH010000177.1 GCA_021826835.1 Thermoplasmata archaeon
TGAATTTTCGCCTAAATATATACCGATTTAAACAATAGGGTTACTGATCCACTCCTTGCATTACTTTAGCTAACTTTATGAAACTCAAGTAAATTTCCTATTTACTGGTTTCATTCAATAGTTTCATTACCAGATCAGGGCGATCTGTTCCTATGGAATCGACTCCTGCATTGATGCAATTCATAATTTCCTCTTCACTATTTGGTGTCCACACACTTACATTAATTCCTCCTTTGTGGCATAAGTCTACATAACTCCTGTTGATCCCTTCAAAATATAGAGAAAGAGTATTGCTTTTACAACTTCTTGCTACTGTAACTGGATCGACTGGAAACCCTGCAAGGAGTGCACCACTTTCTAAAGATGGAATATGTTTTTTTATTTCAAGGAGAATTTCGTGATAGAATGAGATTACAATTGTCCTTTTTATGATCTCTGGTTTATCATTGAAAAGCTTAATCATTGCCTTAACAGTGTTTACGTCCTTGAGTTCAACGATCACAGGTATGGATATGCTCTTATAAACATCTTCAAGAATGGGTATTTTTTCCCCATTTTTTAGTTTTATGGCCAATATATCTTGAAGCTTCATATCTGATATCTTTTTATTTAACCCGGCAACTCGATTTAGATCAGCATCATGATTGACAATCAAACTTCCATCCAGACTTAGGTGAACATCGCATTCAACTGCATTACATCCAAGCTTCTCTGCTCCTATAAATGCCTTCAGTGTATTCTCTGGAAAAAGATCACCACCTCCCCTATGTGCAATAACAAACATTTTTTTCAATTTCAAAATTGCATATATATTCTTAAAGATTTACAATTATTTGAACGAAGGAGATGAAGTAACCCAAAGTATATTTAAATATATATAGAACTATATGGGGAAACTATATAAATTGGTTGCAATGTGTCAACTATGTTTAAAGCGATGGATGATAGTAAAATAAGGAGAATCCATATGAAAATAACAACGCTTTCATCTGCTGGCAGTTTTCTTGATGGGTTTGACATATCAATAGTTTCAGTTGCCATACTGACAATCACATCTTTGTATTCTTTAACTTCAACGCAACAAACCCTTCTACTAGGCTCCACCCTTTTGGGAATGGTTTTTGGTGGGCTCAGTATAGGTTATTTAACTGATATTAAAGGTAGGAAGTTTGTATTTCTTTGGGATATGGTTATTTTCATTCTATTCACTTTTTTAACAGCTATTTCATTAAATTATACACAATTATTAATTTTCAGACTTCTGCTTGGCGTCGCCATAGGAGCAGATTATGCAATAACACCAACCATAATAGCAGAGTTCGCCCCCGCAAAGCACAGGGGCAAATTACTTAGTTTTTCTGGAGGGGCTTGGTTTATTGGAGCCTTTGCTGCTTATGGAGTTGGCTATTTGATGCCTCTATTTTTTCCTGTCACGGAAGCATGGAGATTAATGTTTGGAGTAGGAATTATACCTGCAGTTATTGTTCTGATTTTAAGAAGAGATATCCCAGAGTCTCCCAGATGGTTAATGGCTCAGGGAGAATATTCAAGAGCCGAAAAGTCCATGAGAACGATTAGTAAGGATGCAGAAATCTCGGTGCACCCAAGAAGAAAGAAAACAAGAATAAGTGTCCTATTCAGCAAAAAATATATTGCAGCAACTCTTTTTATCTCAATATTTTGGTTTGTACTTGATGCCGTTACTTATGTAATAGCTCTTGACGGACCAACTATTTTAGCATCTAGTTTTAGCCTAACATCCGGAGTTGCGTCTGGATATGCTGCAATTATCGCCGCTTTTGCCATTATCGGAGCTGTTCTTGCGATTCTTTACATAGACAGAACAGGAAGAAAGAACTTAACCAGTATGGGATTTTTAGGGATGGTCATTCCATTATTTGTGGCAGCTTTAGTTTTTGAATTTTATCCAAATCTGCTATTTGTAATAATTCTGTTTATAATATTTGAAATCAGTCAAGAAGTTGGACCTGGAATTACAAATTCCGTATACCCACAGGAATTATATCCAACTGAAATCAGGTCAACGGCTCAGGGTTTTGGAACAACCATCAGCAGAATAGGCGCTTTGTTTGGAATATTTACATTTGCAATTTTCTCTACAATTGCTCTTGGACTGACATATCTTGTAGTATTGTCCTTAATTGGTTTGATTGCTACGATCATATTTGGTGTGGAAACGAAGGGAAAATCATTGGAGGAACTCTCTGGTGAATAATCTCACTCTCACCATTACCATTGTGGTTTCTGACTGTTGAATTTTTAACGGAGAGGAGCAGAGAGTATTTCACTAAATGCCATAATTGATCCAATAAGTTTCAAAATAATATGAGTTTTGACATGATTATTTTTTGATCGGTATGTCACAGAGTGCTATTGATTTTCAATTTCTAAGGAGCATATCCGGCATTAACATAGCTTTCAAAGCGTATGGGTTCCTTTACAAACCTCATAACAGAGCTTGTTTCTCTATAATAGTTAAGAGTAAGTCTATGTAACATCAGCTGGTCCAGAAAACCTTCTTCAGAAATCTTTTCTCCGAGATTCCTTGAAAAGAATCCTGACTTTGCCGCAACCAGTGGCTTATTTTCTTTTTTTGCAACAATGTTCATGCACTCAACAAAATTAATCTTGTCTCTGGAATTCACCTCAATGGCTCCAGTGATCGATGCAGCCGATTTTAACGTTTTTGCCAGATCTTCAACATGAACAGGACATATTGGTCCACCATCTGGGAAACTTCTTACTCCTTTTCCTAAAAGGTCTTTTATCAATTTTACAAATCTATCTTCCTTTCCGCCAAAAGCAAAGGACATTCTAACTAACAGGTGATTCTTTACTAAACTTGCATTGTCTTCGCCCGTTCTCTTAGTTCGGAAATACTCATTTTGACCGTAATGCACATTAATAGAAGAAAAATAGATCAGCCTTTGATTTTTATCAATTTTCTTAACAGCAGCTGCCACATTTTTTATCCCTTTCACGTTCAGATCAAAAAGCTCTTTGTCATTTTGTGAATCTGACCCTGCAAGATATAAGATTTCATCAAAATCTTTCACTATATCTTGTACATTGTCAATTTTTGTTATATCGCCCTCTATCCAATTGAATTTAGAAAAATTTTCGTCTTTTATACGATTCCTGGAAAGATAAGCAACCTCATCGTATCCCATTCTCTGCATTAGCTCCTTTCCAAGATACCCAGAACCACCAATAAATAATGCTTTCACAAAGGGTTAACGTTTATGGAATAAAAAAGGTTATCCCTAATTTTTTATTTCCTGAATTTCAACAATGGATAATTTATTCTCAGGATATTTCTGTAAATAATCTGCAACACGTTTTAAGAATATTTTTTGGGCAGATTTCATCAGGTAGAAATCCATATGGTACTTGCCATTTTCATATCTTACAACTCTCCTGAAAGTCAAAATATCATCTTCAGTCAAAAAGGACAGAAGTTTACTCAATTCATCGTCTATTATCTCCCCGGAATAAAAACCAGGTTCTTTCTTTAATTTATGTATTTTTTCTCCTGAGATATCATCTTTAGAATTGTAAACACAAACGATCTTCTCCTGCTCAGCATACTTTACCTCCATAATATAATCCTTAAATTTGGCATCAATATTTTTCTCTGCATTAGAAGGGGAAAATGTGAGAGATACTATGGAAATAGCTGCATATCCGCTCAATCTCTTAATTAAGTTCTCAAATTGTTCTGATTTGCCAAGATATTCCAATGAAAATCCTGGAATA
Organism: Thermoplasmata archaeon; assembly: GCA_021826835.1. The sequence continues at coordinate 3,778 of JAKAYH010000177.1, forward strand.
TTCTTGTTTGAAAAGGTTATTATTTTTGTTATCATAGCCTCGTCAGACATCATATATCTCAGGTAAATTACAACTTTTCCGTTATTAAAGTGAATTGTATCAAGAATTACAGAATACACTCTGAGAGCTTGTCCAAGAGCCAAAAGTTCGGAAAATTCCTTTGACGAATCCTTTATCACAATAAAATTCCCAAGGTCTTTATGAGGAACTTTTGACAGGAAAATAGAATCCTCTCGTTTCATATCCTCTGGCTTTTCCAGATACATCATCAACGAAACATTATCTCCATCGAAAAGAACTCCGCCAAAAAGACTCACATTGAGTTTAGCCATTGTCTTGAAAATAGGGTATTCTGAGTTGAGGGTTATTATAACTTGTCTCCCTCTTTCATCGAGTTTCTTTGTATCAATCATTTAACAATTCATTGAGACGTTTGATTTATAACTTATGCTCTTAAATCACAATTTCGTCATTTGATCAACCCTGATACATAATTATGAATCAAAAAGGAAAAATAATTAATACCCACTTGTATAACACATTCATACCATAAATAGGAGTGATGAAATGACAAAACTATCCATTTCCATAAAAAATCTCAGAGAAATAATAGATTTACTGAATACGGTTGTATCGGAAGCGAAGCTTAAACTTGATTCAAAGGGGTTGAACGTAAAAGCTGTTGACAGTGCACATGTTGCTATGATAGATATTCAGATGAATAAGGAATCATTTATTGATTACGATGTAGATCAGGAGGATGAACTCGCGGTTGATGTTGACAAGCTAAAAGGGATCATTAAACTGGCAACTTCAAATGATAATATAATCATAATTAAGGAAAACGAAAGACTGAAATTTAGGCTTGGTTCCATAAGCAAAAGTATCCCTCTGCTGGATAATGGTTCTGTCCTGACGCCAAAGGTGCCAGCAATTCACAGTGAGAGCTACGTAGTTTTACGAAAGGGGGAACTTGAAAGAGGTTTGAAAGCAGCCGAGGATGTATCTGATGCCATAAAACTTATAATGAAACCTGAAGAATTCAGAGCAAGATCCTCCTCAGAATCAGAGGACTCAGAAATGGTTTTACAAAAGTCTGATCTAATCGAATTAAACTGCAACTCTGAAGTGAAAAGCTCATACCCACTCGATTACCTTCTGAGACTGGTAAAATCTTTAGGAAATGCAGAAGAATTAAAACTTAGCTTCAAGGATGATTATCCGCTGTCAATAGAATTTAAAACTTCCAAGGATGCTTCAGAAGGAGTATCGGGATTTTTCCTATTGGCTCCAAGAATGGAGCATTAAGAACGGGCGCGGGGGGATTTGGACCCCCGATCTACAGCTTAGGAGGCTGTTGCCATATCCATGCTTGGCCACGCGCCCAGTGCAAACCTGAAATAATTTACACATATTTTACATTGTCGTTGAGATTTTTGAGGGAAGCTGTTCAAACGCAATTCCTTGGTATGATGATAAATAACTCTTTAAAGGGGCAGTTGGTAAAGATGTACTGATCAAATTGACAAAATGTAAACACGTTAATTCCAGTGACAATTATTCAATGAGGATATGAAACGATTCAAAAAGTCATTTTCTGAATAATGTTGCCATGACCCGAATTGAAAAAGGCATAATCCGTCCACCATTAAAGGCAACTATCCAATCGTTGGGTTAAATGAATCCATAAACACTGCTTGGAAAAGATCTGCATTAAACTGAATTACCTCGAGGTATTGTAAGCGTTAATTCTCCATTGCTACCGCTAACGTATTTTGTATATATTCGAATTTTCTTTCGTTCTGAAACAATGTGTCATGTTAAGATTATTGTATAAGTTGATTATAGCAAATGCATGATGAATGGAAAACCGTT
>JAKAYH010000178.1 GCA_021826835.1 Thermoplasmata archaeon
CTCACCTGTATCCCATATGATGCAGCTACTGCAAGCAATTCATCTTTAAACAGTGTTGAGAGAACTTCATATTTTGTTGGCATAAAACTTCAATTCCAAAATAATAATTAATTTTTCCATGGCATATCAATGGTGTAAACCGTTCTTATAACTGTATTGTATTTCTAAAATGATGCATTATTTATCTCAATGGTCAAAAGCATAGCGTATTGGTTCTTTGACACACCCTTCGGATTACGCGAAGGGTCATGGTGTGTAGCAACAATAAGCAGTAATTTTTTGTGCCCTATTAATTCACGGACACATACATCTAAAATACATAAAAATGCTAAATCCAGTCATAAGATCAAGGCATTTCTGAGAGGTATAGGTTCAAAAACCCATTAAAATTGTTTAAAATTGTGTTATGAAGCTATTTCCGAAAGATATAAACTGACGATTTATGCCCGGCAGAAGTAGTTCAATGACTATTATATCAATGACTTTCTGGATACTCAATATACAAAAGATATAGGAAATTGTATATTTGTATGGCAATTTATCAACGGATAATTATGACCGATAAAAAAGAAACTGTAAATGAATCCACCGTGATAGGATTGGAATTTATGGTAGTGCGACTCAATGAAATGGTTGATGAAGTTCATGCATGGAATAGGCTATTGAAATATCACACAGGACAGCAGAAAAAACACACCATCGGAACTCAGAAGGGAAGTTATCGCTACAATCCGAAAACAAAAAAGCTGGAAAGGTTAGACGAAGAAGGCAATCTTATAAAAAGCTATTAGTAAGGTACATCTTACAAACATAGGAAACTACAGTACTTCTAAAATATGGATATGTTCATGAGATAGTGTAATTAGGTCAAATGGTACAAAATGGTATGAAATGGTGGTAAAATGGTACTAATATATACTAATTAAAAACTCAATTAATTCCAATAAAAATTAACTATTCTATAATAGATAAAATGGTGAAATGGTAATTTTGTGATCAAGAATATAAAAACACCGGGCAAAGGACAAAAAGTGAATCGGTACATAAGGCACCATTTTACCATTTGATCTCGTCTCATAGAAGAAAAATGTAATGAACCAAGGCAAAAATTGACAGTTCAAAAACACCATTTGATCACCATTTGGTGCCATTTCATACCATTTCATTGGTTACTAGAAAGAACGGGGGAATATTCTTCCCAGGTGTGATTAGCATCATGATTCTCTCGGATTACGATGAGTTCATTCTTATCCAGAAAGTTGATGATATCATCCAGGGTCTTTGACTTCTTGCCTCTGAGCCAACTGAAGTTTGAAACAATGAAGCGTCTCTTGACTGGGCAATTTTCCTTGCTGTATTTCAGCACTATGAAATTATAGACTTTCTCGGCCTTCTGGTTGAATTCCGGCTCTTCTATATTCGCAATCTCTTTCTTGTAGCCCTCAACAACCCTGTTCAGAAACCCCAAAGTCCATTCTATGTGTCTCGCATCTACTTCAAGCTTTATAGGTTTTTGAGAAATATTTTTAGGTTCCTGAAGCCAGAGCGTGAATTCATAGAGCATCATATTTACCGCAATGCGCAAAATTAGTTCTGCGTTCTCAGTAGGGTATCTCGGGACTTCTTCCTCTTTAATACGCGATGAACCTTCAAGCCTCAATTTCTTTAACTTTTCTAATGCAGCATCGCTCACAGTATAAGTAGTTGGATATCTTTTCTGGAATAGCCCTAGGACTGCGTCTGAGATTATGTATTTGTAATAATCCATAACACCGCTGAACCATTCATTATTTTGTTTGTCATAGGCCTTGTTTACGGATTCAAGGTCGATATCCTTGTAATCCTTTTTGACAATAATGCATCGTCTAAGAAGCCCCAATTTGAGGGTCTGTGGAGTCAGCTCACTTGGATGAAGATCTCCATAAAGTGTGACATATCTCCCCTTTGGAATTCGGATAGGCTTTCCTCGCAAATTTCTGTCCACAGCATCACCGTAATAGAGGTTGTTCATCATTTCTATGTTTCCCGTGTCGTACCTTTGTGAATTTTGCAGTCTCAACTTGACCCCAAGTTCCGGGGCCTTGAAATTAATGACATTCTTTTCTTTTAGGAGTTCAACTATACCCTCTGGAGATCCATCAAAAGTTCTTGAGGTGGATTCAACATCAGGGTGTTTTATGAATTGCGAAATTACCCCTACATCATCATCCATTCTGCGCTTCACAAGCTCCAGTATTTCCTCTGTTAATTCATCCTCATATCTTATCCAGGAAGATTTATGAAACTCATCGGGTGGGGCTACAATTATGGCAAAGAGGTTAGCCCTCGGTTTTAGTTTTTTCAGATCATCTTCTTCATTCCTGACGAACCTTCCAAGGTTACGAGATATGTTGATTAGCAGCATTTGCTCAACTACATCCCGATCATCACCAGTGAACATGCAGATATTCTCTGCTAATCTTGTCATTGGGCTAACTTCACTGTTTGATGTTATAGCATCAACAGCTGTTGATTCCACACGATTTATATTGTTGTTTTCTATATTTTCCATTAAGATCACTTCCTGCTCCTGTTTACCGACAGGGGCTCATTTTTTTCAATCTGATTTATTCCTTTTCTTATCAAATTCTACTATCAGACTCTTTGAAGTTATTTTCAACTGAACCTTGTCTTTTGCTTTGAGTTCAAAGAGTTCTACAATAGCTTGTGGAATGTTCACGTACAAACTTGTACCTGTTGACATGAGGTGTCTTTCCATTTCATCTCCTTAACCAAATAATTATGACTTCTATTTAAATCTATATTTTCTTCCAGCCCATAAAATACGGGTTCTGCAAGTGATTCAACCTTCAAAAATAGTGGATGTGAGAAATGATTTTTCATTTCTGATTTAAATAGGCACGACATTGTCAACAAAGCCCCCCTTTAAATTCCCCAAGAAGGATCACTAAGGAAGTCAACTGGATCTTCCTGCTTTATGAACTTTGAATTGGCGTTCTTGGACTCATCATAGATGTTCTGAAATTTGGTTGTTAAGCGTGGTGGTACTAGCTTCAAGTGATTGAAATGCTCGAGATCATTAATGAGGTAATAAGGTGAGCCCCCTGCCTGTTGGATGATTTTTTGAAGGTTGTTCTCAGTGATTTTAACCCCTTCCAATTTGATCACTTTCTCTGCCAGCTTTTTCAAGTTTAGATCAGAAAGTCCATTGAATTCGAGAATTGTGAATCTGCGCAGAAATGCCGGTTCAAAATTGTCTAGCTTGTTAACAGTTATTATTACTTTGAGCCTCCCTACTACTTGCTCCAGTGGCTCATGTAAGACTTTTTGTGCGTCCTTAGTCATTCTGTCAGCTTCATTCAATATCACTTTGTGACCCGAATTGTTTTTACCTGTCGCCCTGTTTATGTCGTACTCAAACATACTTCCGCGCATTCTAATCATTTCTTCCAGTTTTCTTGCCTGTTCAACACCTGATGCGTTTGCTATGTTTATGACGGTCTTCTTCATGTCGGGTCTAAACGCCTCTGCTACGGTTGTTTTCCCAGTCCCTGGTGGTCCAACAAGAATGAGATGTGGTATTTTCTCAACTGGGAGCTTTTCCAGACCTTTCAGAAATTCCACATTTTCGTCTTGGCCAACAATGTCGTCCAGGGATGACCACCTATACTTCTCGTGCCATGGTATTACGTTCCCGAGTTCAGTTCTTTTTTCCACCTTGTCGGTGGGATCTATGTTATGAGTTTCTTTGCTCATAGTAACTATGTCGTAGCAGACTATTTAACAGTCGCCTTATTCTATATGAGAATAATAATTACCGTAGGTAATTCCTAAAAATCTTGAAATGACTACTTCTTAAAACTTGCGATTCTGAAAAATCCGAAGCACGCACTATTATTTGAAATCTAACTTATGGCCATGACACTTATTAGCATCCTATAAACTTAAGGGATAACCGCGTTGTAAATGCCTTCCAATAATATTAGTCGAGAAGCCTCATTATCGCCTTGTCGCCCACTGTAGCCACAAATTCAAAACCTGCCTCCAAGTAAGCCTGCACGTAATTTGATGGAACTGCAACCTGCCTGCTACCGTTTGTCCTATTTTTCAGCCTCTTTGTGTCCGACTCGATTAAGTCCCACATCTGCTTTGTCTCCTCTGTTAGGACTCTCTCAGGATCTCCATCAATCCTTAACTGTGCCTCATATACCTTGGCTATCCTCTCCTGATATACTTTTTCGAAGGATTCCCATACCTTTTCTGCTATCTCGTCAGATTCTGAAATCATGATTCTGTTGATCTCATCCTCACCCTGGTTTCCGAAGTACTTGAGCATTCCCTTGACAACTTCCCTGTCTATCTCTTCCCTGCTCACTTCATAATTATGGGTTCCAAGATACTTTGTTGATCCTTCATAAGCCTGCCTTAATTCTTCTATGTGCGCAGTCATATCCTCATAAACGGATTGCATGTCGCCCTTATGCCCGGATATGAACTGTCTCCAAGAATGTGTTATCAGTCCTTTGCTCTCTGCCAGTGCCAGTTGTGTCACGAAATATCTTCTTAAAATGTAGGGCCTCCAATTGAAGCCGCTTTTCACTATAGCATCCTTGATGAATCTGCTCACGTAATCCGTTGCAAGAAATGACCTATCGCTGATCTGGGCAGGAACGATTAACGGGCTGTCGGATTTCAAATCCTTCCTCTGCTCCAGATATTCCTTCAGGTAAACGCATCCTTCTTTTGACAGGAAAGTATAGTATTCACGGCTGTTCTTGCTCAGTGATGTTCTCACCCTGATCCTGAGCGGCATTTTTGTTATTTCCACCTTGCCATCATCGATCTGCAGGTCCAACAAATCTGAAATCTTCAATCCATCTGTGCCATCAAAATTGCCGATTACCTCTGGCCTCACTCCCGAAAATGCAATCAGGCTGATCATCAGCCCTGTCTTCGTTCTCGCCTGTCGCAAAACTGTTGCCAACTGCTCGTTTGTTGGGACTTGCTCATTGTCCTTTACGGGCCTTATGTGTTTGTTTCCGATCTTTACCTTAACCTTTCCATTGATACGGTTGAATTCAAGGAAGCTCACAACCGATTGTAAATACACCGCTATACCTGAACCGGATTTGCCTTCCTTTTCAAGCTTCCTGACGTATTCAATGTGTTTGTCTGCGTATGTGTCGGCATCAGTTTTTGCCAGCTGGATTAGCCTTTGTGGAGAATCCTTCATTACTTCAAGCCATTCTATCTTGACTTTCTCATCACTGAAGTCCAGATTTTTCCCATCAATGCGGTTTAGAAATTCGAGGAACATTCCAAGATTTCTGAGATAATACCCTGCTGTAAGTTGACTCCCTGCCTTGGTATCATCATTCCACTTTTTCACAAGCTTATTTTCGAGCAGCAAGTGCCACCTTACACCTGATTTTCTCATACTCAAATAATGGGCGAAAATATTTAAGGATTATTAATTGAATAATTTTTTAGGAAATTTAAACTTTAATCGAATCCCGCCGGTCCATAATTTTATGCACCCGAATCTCAAGCATATGTTGTTGATTTAAAGCGACAGATTAGGTTAAAAAAACCTTAAATATCTTTCTTTTCCAATCTCACTTGA
>JAKAYH010000001.1 GCA_021826835.1 Thermoplasmata archaeon
TTGGTTCAAGGGAACAACACTGCTTGAGGCATTAGAATCATTGAAGGTGCCTGAGAAGCCAACTTCAAAGCCATTAAGACTGCCAATCCAGGATGTGTACTCAATCACAGGAATAGGAACAGTTCCTGTTGGAAGAGTTGAAACAGGAATCATTAAGCCCGGGGACAAAGTCATATTCATGCCCGCAAATAAGCAGGGTGAAGTAAAAAGCGTTGAAATGCATCATGAGAATATGACTCAGGCAGAGCCAGGCGATAACATTGGATTCAATGTTAGAGGTATTGCTAAAAACGATGTAAAGAGAGGAGATGTATGTGGACCTTTAACCTCTCCACCTACCGTTGCCAAATCCTTCACTGCTCAAATCGTGGTTCTTAACCACCCGAGTGTCATTGCAGCAGGATACAAACCGGTGTTCCATGTGCACACGACTCAAGTTGCCTGCAGATTTGAAGAAATAATCAAAACAATAAATCCGAAGGATGGGACAACAAAGGAGGATAAGCCTCAATTCATCAAAACTGGTGACATTGCAGTGGTAAAAGTTGTTCCGGACAAGCCTATGGTAATTGAAAAAGTCGCAGAGTTCCCACAGCTTGGAAGATTTGCAATCAGAGATATGGGTCAAACCGTTGCAGCTGGACTCTGTCAGGACGTAGAATCTAAGTAAGGTGAACTAAGATGGTTTCATACAGGGCTAGAATATCTCTCAGCGGAACGGATCATAAAGTTGTGGATGACGTTTGCAGAGAGATCAAGGGCATAGCGGAGAGAACTGGAGTTGAGATTCATGGCCCTGTACCTCTACCAACTAAAAGATTGGTGGTTCCAGTTAGGAAGTCCCCTGATGGGGAGGGTTCTCCCACGTGGGACAGGTGGGAAATGAGAGTACACAAAAGGTTGATTGATATCGATGGAGATGAGAGAACATTAAAGCAAGTCATGAAGATTTCAATACCTGATGGTGTACAGATTGAGATACAAATGAAAAATTAATTTTTATTTATAATTTAAGAGAGTGGATTTTATGGGTCGAAAGGAAGATAATATTGCAAAGGCTAGCTTGCTTGTAACTAAGACGGACAGTATAAGGAACATAGGCATAGCCGCTCACATTGACCATGGTAAGACTACATTAAGTGATAATCTGATTGCCGGGGCAGGAATGATGAGCGAAGATCTTGCCGGAAAGCAACTGATGCTGGATTTTGATGAACAGGAGCAGGCAAGAGGAATCACGATAAATGCGGCTAACGCTTCAATGGTACACTCAGTTGACGGAAAAGATTTCCTGATTAATTTAATAGATACACCTGGTCATGTAGATTTTGGTGGAGACGTAACAAGAGCGATGAGGGCAGTGGATGGTTGCATAATAGTTGTTGATTCAGTAGAGGGCGTAATGCCACAAACAGAGACTGTGATAAGACAAGCCTTAAGGGAATTCGTTAAACCGGTGCTATTCATAAATAAAGTTGATAGATTGATTAATGAACTTAAACTAAACGGCGAAGAGATGCAAAAGAAATTCATTAAAATTATTAATGATGTCAATAGATTATTAAGTAAATATGCACCTGAAAATTTCAGAAAAGAATGGCAGCTAAATGTTGCCGACGGCAAAGTGGCCTTTGGATCGGCTTATCATAATTGGGCAATATCTGTTCCAGCTATGAAAACATATGGAGTGAATTTTAACGATATTGTTACCTATGTTAGAGGCGAAAAACAAAAGGAATTGGCAAAAAAAGCTCCTTTGCACAAGATTATCTTGAATATGGTGGTTCATCATTTACCAAACCCCAAGGAGGCACAAGCATATAGAATTCCAAATATATGGAAAGGGGATTTGGAGACTCCCGTGGGAAAGGCCATGACATCCTGTGACGGGCAGGGGCCACTCTCAATGATGATAGTTAAAATTATAGTGGATCCACACGCTGGCGAAATAGCGGTAGGAAGAGTTTTCAGTGGCACCCTTACAAAGGGACAGGAACTTTACATTAATGGTGCTTCTGGTAAATTCAAAGTGCAGACGCTTGCCATGATGGTTGGTCCTGACAGAATACAAGTGGATTCTATTGCCGCTGGAAATATAGCCGCAGTCATTGGACTTAAAAGTGCAATTGCAGGATCGACAGTTTCAGCAGCATCAGATATGGAACCTTTTGAGCCTATGACTCATTATACTGATCCGGTTGTAACCCTTGCAATTGAGGCAAAACACACATCTGATCTACCAAAACTTATTGAAGTTTTAAAAACAGTTTCAAAGGCAGATCCTTCCATACAGGTCAATATAAATCAGGAAACTGGAGAACATCTTATATCTGGTATGGGTGAATTACACCTTGAAGTTACGCTTTACAGAATTAAAAATGATTACAAAATAGATGTGACAACATCAGATCCAATTGTTGTATATAGAGAGACTGTTGAGAAGGTAGGAGGTCCTTTTGAGGGAAAATCTCCAAACAAACACAACAGGTTCTACTTCAAGGTCGAACCATTAAATGAAGAGGTTGTTGATCTCATTAAGGAAGGAACCATTCCCCAGGGAGAGAAGTTTAAGGATAAGAAAGGTGTGATCGACGTTCTTCAAAAGAATGGAATTGATAGGGATACGGCAAAAGGAATTGTGAGCGTTACCGGCGAGAATATCTTCTTTGATGTTACAAAGGGAATACAATACCTGGACGAGACTATGGAACTTCTTATTGAGTCATTTAAGGAAGTAATATCCAAGGGTCCCTTGGCCAATGAGGGCGTGACCCACGTAAAGGCACTTCTCGTTGATGCAAAACTTCACGAAGACAGCATACACAGAGGTCCAGCGCAGGTTATTCCTGCAGGAAGAAATTCACTATATGGTGCTATGTGCCAGGGAAAGAGGATACTAATGGAACCAGTTCAAAAGGTATTCATAAATGTGCCCCAGGAAATTATGGGTTCAGTTACAAACGAAATACAGCAGAGGAGGGGGGTTGTCGAAGAGATGAACCTCGAAGGGGATGATATGGTAATTGTGGCAAAAGTCCCTGTTTCAGGCATGTTTGGTTTTGCATCTGCAATTAGAAGTGCAACTGGTGGGAAGGTACTGTGGAGTTCAGAAAACTCAGGTTATCAGAGAGTTCCCCCAGAATTACAGAAGGATGTTGTAGCTAAGATAAGGACAAGAAAGGGACTTAAACCAGAACCTTATGATGAGGCGTATTACTCGTCCCTATAATTTTTATTTTTAAAAGCATTGCCCATAGATGCCTTTATATGATGTCGTCTGTTCAAAGTGTGGATCTCCCAGGGATTCAAATAATATAGTTTGCAGTTCGTGTGGATCGCCCTTTCTAATTGAATTACATAAAGATTTTAGTGATAAAATTGACGAAAATTACCCATATATATCAAAAAGGCTCTTGAATATAAAATCTCACATACAGGATCAGGTCATAGACGGCATACATATGGAAGGTCTATTTTATACACCTACTTTGTCCTATAAGGATCTGGGCATGAACACCCTTTTTTCCTTTATACGCGACAAAAACATAGTCCACAAGGGATCGCCAGTTTCTGAAGATTCATCCGGAAATGCTGGGGCATCCTTTGCATTTTTTTGTAATGTTTTAGGATACAGAGCTGAAGTATTTGTTTCTAAGAATGCAAATCCTGTAAAAATGTCCCAAATCAGGAATTACGGAGCTGCAATCCACAGAATAGAAGGCACAAGGGAGGATGTTGAATATCAAGCAAAAAACTCAGGTTACATATATTTAGGGCATCAATATTGGCCTGAATTCTATGATGGTTTTAGAACTATTTCTTACGAGATTTATCAGAATTATGATGAAATTCCAGAATTAATATACATACCCTTTTCCACAGGGACTCTATATCTTGGAGTGTTTGAAGGTTTTAAACATCTTGCAGAGTCTGGAAAGATAGAAAAGATTCCGGAACTGGTAGCGGTACAACCAAAAAATGCATGCGGCATGTATAATTTAATAAAAGGGACTAACTATAAAAGGACTTCTTCCATTGCAGATGCGCTTACTGGTGTAACTCCTCTAAGATCCGAGGTTCTAAAAAGAATAATTGAAGATTACGGTTCAATCAGGATTATTGAAGAGGATGAGATTATTAATTCCAGGAATTATCTCCTATTCAAAGGGATAGATATTGAATTCAGCTCTGCCATAGCCTTCTCAGCAGCCAGAAATGATAGAAATGGCCAAACAAAAATGGTTTTAATGACAGGACACGGGATGAAAAATATGAAATTAAATGATCAGGCGTCCGCTTTATGAACCAGTTTCTCACCATTTAGAGTCAGCGAATACGTCAGGTGTGCACCGCCTCTTTTGGCCAAAATTGAAACACTGCAGTATTTCTCTAGTGATAGATTTATTGCTCGCTTTACGTTCTCCTCTGAAATTTCTCCATCAATAATATAATGTATATTTGCTTCTTTTATAGTCTTTGGCTCAAACTCTTCCCTTTCAGCTTCGACTTCCACTTTGTATGATTTTATTTCCTTTCTCATTCTTGAAAGAATCAAAACAACATCTGCGGAAGAACAACCTCCCATTGCATATACCAGGAGTTCAGTTGGAGACAAGCGAGTGGTTTTTTCCAGAAGAGGATCTTTCATTATCAAAGTATCTCTGCCCTTTTCATCGCTTACAAATCCATTTCCAGGTTCATAATGAAAAGAGACTTTCATTCCCCTTCTCCCCTATCGACTCTTTTCAGCATGCTTCCAAGAACCTTTAAGGCATTTAACACTGCGGTAAGGCCGGAAGCAATTTCTGGATCCTTTAAAACTCCCATTAATCTCAGCAAAGAGAAATTTTCTGGTTTTTTTGCACCCTCTACCATTGATTCCCAGAGTTCATCACTGTTGTACAGTATGGTTGATAAACTTTCCTGTGAAGTTTTGTTAGACAATGATGCCATAAGAGCAACTATTAGATTTATCAGATTTATTCCACCCTTATGGAATTCAGGCTGGTCTGCAGTTTGCACTATTGTTACGGGATTTCCTGGTATAAATTGTTCAGCTAGTTTTTGGATGCTTTCCAGGTCTCCTGAATTTTTTAATACTTTTATCAAATTTAAGAGAGCAAGTATGGTTTTATCATCATCCATAAGTTCTCTTATCGCCATTTCAACTTGTTCGTTTTCATTATTTTCATTATTTTCTACCATTTTTTCACCTCAGATAAAGCCCATGGCATATGTACCAAAGAAGGATTCCTGCGAATATAGACCAACAAGATAGTCTGTTCTGCTTGCTCTTCCTTCCACAACTTTTCCGTTCATGTCAACAAGCAGATCAGATGCAGATTCTTTTCCCTTTACGAGAACGATGTCGTAAGTATAGGAATATATATCTGGTTCCGGATATCCTGAAACAGAGTTTGCTATTCTCGCCGATATAAAGTCTGCCTGAGTACGATTTAATTTCCAGTAATTTGTGAAATTTTTGCCTGCAAAGCCAATTACATATACGTTGTCAAAACCCTTTAGGGTTAGGTCTTTAATATTTACCTCAATATTTCCGCTGTCAGCTTTTGGAAATGAAGACTTCTCAACATATGGGTAATATGAAGAGGGCGAAAAAATTATTGGAATATCATATTTTAACGTTTTTCCATCCTTAGATTGAAGTTCCTTATTCTTCACGTTAATAGCAGAAAGCTCGAAATTTTTTACAATTTCAATTCCAAGTGATTTTAGAGTATTTTCTATAACAGTATCCATTCCCTCGATACCTGATGGAGATTCTCCTCCAAAGACGCAGGATATTTTTACATCCTTACTCAGGCCTTTTGAATCAAAAAATGTAGATATGTTTACTGCAAGGTTTACAGTATTTACCGGACTATATTTGGAAGTTGCATCATGGTAAATAACAATCTCTCCCTTCTTGAAATTAACCAGATCCTCTTTTAATTGAAGTGCTCCCTGAATTGTTTCTATGCTTCTTGCATCTTCATTATAACCCATAATTTTAGTTGTATCAGGGAATAAATAATCAGTCAATATAAGATAGTCATACCTTATCAATTTACCATTCTTAGTGTTTATTGTATTATCTTTAAGATTTATTGTAACTGGCTCATCTTTCAGGAATTGAACACTCATTCTCAGTATGGATTCCATACTCCTTATGGAGGAACTATGATCTATGAGAGAAACTGGGATGAATGGATTTGAATCGGTAAATTCAACTCGTTTATTTTTCCCTATAATTATTACCTCCACATCCCCTTTTTTGGCTCTTTGAACAATCTTATTTGCAACCATCACGGCTGACTCATCATCACCTAATACAACTATTCTATCAGCAATTTTCAATTAAACACCTCTTTTTTTATCTGGAAATACTTACGGAAATTATTTCTTTGTATTATAATTTTTACAAAAATCATGTAAATGTGAGATTATTTATTCGTACAATGAATTTCTTTAAGAATATACGGATAAATACTTCATCCAATTTGCTTACCAATATTAAATAGGTAAGATTTCAATTCGTTAAATATGATATACGGGCTAAAGATTCATGGAAGCATAAATGAAAAAATGCAGGAATATTTGATTTCAAAGTTAGATTTTTGCGAAAGAAACAATAAAATTAAATCAATACTCTTCGATGTAAATTCAGGAGGAGGAAGTGCAACCTCTTCAGAGATGATATATAATCGTGTCCTTCAGGTGTCAAAGCATAAACCGATATATAGTGTAGTGACAGGAATGGCGGCATCAGGCGCATATATGATCGTTAGCCCTTCCAAGAAAATTTTTTCGATTAAAACAGGGATTATAGGTTCCATAGGAGTTTATTCAATTATGCCAGACGTCAGTGAACTCTTGGGAAAAATAGGCGTTAAAATCAGGCAGGAAAGACTGGGAAGCCACAAGAATGCCTATAATCCTTTCGAAAGCCCAGATGAGGAAAGTAGTAAAAAACAGCGGGAAATCATTGAAGGTATATACAATATTTTTCTTCAGACAGTGATAGACAATAGAAAGTTAAACGATAGTCAAATTTCCAGTATTAGGGAGAGCGATATATACCTGGCTGAATCTGCAAAGGGGTTAAACCTCATAGACAATGTATGTACTTATGAAGACGCAATACGCCAAATAATGAATGATACAGGGGAGAACAGCAGACCATATTTCGATGTACCCAAACTACCCATAATTTATAGAATAATTGGGAAGTTCATATAAATTTTCTGCTTTGAAAAATGAGTAAACTCGGCCAATGGATAAAAACGGAAGGTGGTCCATTAATTTTCTTGGGAATACGTTGAAAATACAAAATGCTAAACAACCTTAGTGTACTATTTAAATACTTTTTTTCAGAGGGGAATGCTAATTTTTAATAAATGGTTTTCAATTACCATATGATATGGATAGCAAGATCAATATTGTGGATAAGCAAAAAGATTCAATTACATTTGAAATAATGAATTACGACAATACTCTACTAAGGCCGCTTGTGGAGGAGATACAGAAAGACGAGCAGGTTACTGAATCAAGGTACTTTATCAAGCACCCAGTGATAGATAATCCAAGGGTGTATGTGAGAGTAAAATCCGGAAAGCCTCAGGCTGCCGTAAAGAGATCTATTAAAAGGCTAAGTAAGGTATTCGAAACATTATCCTCGGAGTTGAACAAAGAGCTTAAAAAAATTGATGAAGAAAACGTTATGGAAGCCAAGCAAAACTGAGAGCAAAAGATAGGATTGGTTCGGAAATTTTTAGTAGAACAGTATGGTGGCATCTCCGATTTCTCTGATGAGGATGTAAAATCCACCATACAATTAAGTGGAAAGGGTTCTTTTACAAAACTTGAGGATGAATTATTCTTAATTGAAACCGATGAAAAATGGATCAGAAATTTATCTTTTTTAAAGAGATATTCTAGATACATCTGTTGTTTAAGGGATCTTGAAGAGCTTAATGGAATAACTATCCCAGATGGAAAGTTCTACGTCAGAATTATAGACATTGAGGGATGCCATGGAACCGAATATGAAAGAGTCGCCGGCCAGTATTTGAGAGGAAAGGGACGTATTTCATTCGAAAAACCAGATTTTGTGGTATTCCTCTATCATGCAAATTTTTGGTATGTTGGTGTTCACGAGCTTCATATGAAACCACAAGATCCAAATAGCCGAAGAGCTCCAATGAGACCTTATTTTACACCAGTTTCAATGGATCCGAAATATGCATCTTTTCTCATTAATATGGGATATTTTCCCGAGGGAGCAAAACTTCTTGATCCATTTTGCGGAAGTTCTGGGATATTAATTGAAGCGGCCTTGAAGGGATATTCAATAACTGGATTCGATGTTGTAAATGAAATGGTTGTTGGCTCTAGAGTTAATCTAAGGTTTTTTGGAATCAAGGATTTTGATATCAGAAAACAGGATTTCATCAATTATGAGTCAAGGGAAAAATTCGATGGAATCGTTACTGATTTCCCCTATGGAAGAAGCTCGAAAATGACTCAGGGAAGAAATGATCTTTACTCGCTGGGTGCTCTTAAAATGAGCGAAATTCTGAATCCTGGATCCAGAGCCTGCATTGTTACGGACAATGAACAAAATCTGGATTACTTCAAGGAATATTTTGTGGTGGATAAGATTTTGAGGCAAAGAATCCACAGATCACTCACAAGACATTTTGTAAGATTAATAAGAAAATAAAAAACGCCCTAACCTTTATGACTCCAATATTTTTAGCAAATTGACCACAAAAAGAAATATGTCTGATTAGAAACTAAAAATATGGGCAATCAAAGATCAAAAAAACGTTCAACTATATTGATTACGGTTTCTTGGTCAAGTCCATGATCAAGTGCTACTTTCTCAGGATTCAATGTTTCTATGTATTCCAGAAGTATATCCCTCACGATATTGTCCGATGTTTGCTGTATTACGCTTTGTTTGAGTGTACTAACTATGGAATTCTTTTCTTCAATGAGTTTACGTCTCGTTTCCATCAAGTTTTCCATTTTTCGTTCAATTTCCATCAATTCTTTTAAGGAATCGGTATCCTTTTCGTTATTTTTCTGCGAACTACTTAGTTCATACTTTCTAATATCTATGAAAGATGGAGCATAATCTATTATCACGCTGGAAAATCCGGTTGGGATATAGATCTTTCGTGGAGGACCCAGACTGTTCTGATTTTGTTCAGCCAGAAATATAAGATTTGCCTTTTGTAGAACCTCAAGCTGCTTGTTAATCGCCTGCTGAGAAACCCCTAAGCTCTTACTGATCTCCAAAGCATAAGAAGATTCCAGGAGAAGCCTCCTGAGAATGGCTCTCCTGGTACTGTTTTCCAGAACCCCCAGGATATCATCTATGTCTGTCATCTTACTCTATCTTTACCGACTTTCCACTATCTTTCTTACCTCTTGCCAGGTCAATAGTTAAGTCCAATATCCCGTTTGAGAATTTTGCTTTGGCAGTTTCCGGTTTGATGGCTTCTCTCATTTCAATGCTCTTATAGTATTTCCTCTGAGGATTTTGAACATTTATCGAAATATTTTCCTCTGAAACCTTCAGATCTATGTCTTCCTTAGATACTCCGGGAAGTTCAAACGTAACATAGACGTGTTGATCATCGTAATTGATATCTGTCAACGGCTCCCTCGCCACTGAGTCAGATTGTGATCCAATTGCCTGTCTTGTGGGTACGTTTCCGAATTCCTGGAAATCGGGTTTACCGTCAGGGCCAATTTTATACGTGAAACCATATATGAATGGACCATACTGACCTACCTGATTTGTTTCAGATTCCTTTAACATCCTTTCCATCATCCTTCTGAATCTTTCATTTATTCTTTCAAAGTCAAACCCAAAGTCGTCAAACATTGAGTCAAATATATCATCGTCCCAGTCATCATCTCTCTTTTTTCTAATTACCATTTCATACACCTCTTGTCAACCAATTGTTGACAACTTGTTATTACTAATAAGTATAAAAATGTTTTGATGACACGGTTGGAAACAAAGAACAATGATTCTTTCCAAATTTAAAAATGGATAAATGTAACACAAAAATACATACACAGCCTTTGGGAATATGTTAAATTGAATGTGTTAGTAAATTAAAGCAGAGATGGAAAACTACACTATTCTTGGAACTATTATTTCAAGCATTAACATGAAGAAGACAAGGAAAGAGACGAGTGACAGAACTTTAGCTATGTTCTCTTCCTTCTTGAAGTAAGAGAGACCTTTGTGCCTTCCTGCAATAATCAACGTGTCCCTGAAAAATTGTGCTCCGTCAAAAATGGCCAGTGGAAGCGCATTTGTTATGGCAAGGAGTATGTTTACCCAATAAAACCAATAAACTAGGTTAACCATTGGCCAAAAAATAGTACCTCCGAGTGGAACCGTGAATAATGCTGTGAATGATGAAGGGATTGGACTCAAACCCTCTAAAGGAAGCGCAATGGTCTGTATTATTCCCGTAAATCCTCCTGTGTATGCAGTGCTTCCAAAAACAATTGACTTTAAGTAATAAATTGGCACAAGGCCCATACCTGCATATGTAGTCGTGACGCCAATGAAACTTTCATTCTTCTGAGTTGAATTTGCCAGAGTTGGGTAATATTCCTCGTAAAAGCTATATGCGGATACCGTTTTAAGGTGAGATGTATGCATAGTTCCTATGAAATTCCCCCCGGAAAAATTGAAACTTTCTGTGACAATAGTTACATTTGCCCCCGGTTTTATGGCGTTCAGGACATTATTGATTACTACTTCATTGTATGCCGTGCTGTTATCTATGGAAATTATGAAACTGCCAGAGCTTATGCCAGCCTTTTGAGCGGGAAAGTTCTTGATGAGAGAATCAATTTCAACGCCCGCAGGTGCCATATAATTGTGATATCCATGGCCATTGTATACGGTCATATTATATTCTTTTCCTGGTTGAAGATAGGCTGAAGTAGTGAGATTGTTGACTGAATTTCCTGAAACATTTCCAAATGAGATCAATTCTTGCCCGCTTATATTCAAATTCTTCATTGAGGAATTTCCTACAATTTCATCTATATATGAACCGGGTATAGTCTGAACTGCCGCATGGGACAGAACTAAGGATGCTATTAAAAAAGCGAATATCGCTATAACAAGATTCACCGCTATTCCGGCTGCGACGATTCTTCTTCTAACAACAGGGTCAGCCTCTGTGATTTCTTTCTCATCTGGTTCTACAAAGGCTCCGATCGGAACGATAAAGAACATAACTCCAACAGAATTCACCTTGATACCATGTTTCCTTGCGACAATGCCATGGAACATTTCATGGATTACCATGGAAAATGCAAAAGCTACAAGGCCATAGGTAATTGGTATATCGGGGTTTATTCCTGGAAGTGCCAAGTATTCATTAAGGGGTACAACAGCATGGACCGTAAATGAGAGTGCTGTTCCGTATACCAACAATGCCAGACCGGATATCAAAAGAAAATAAACAAGAACGATTGAAAACCTGGAAAATAATTTAGATTGGGAGAGGCTGGCAAGTTTATCTAAAATGCGCCTATTTTTAGTTACTTTAACAAGTAGTATAACACCTCCAAGCGTTTGGAAGTGTTTGCTGGATTTTATATATGGTCGAGCCAGAACCATACCAATTATCCATAAAATTATGACCAGAATTGCAATTTCGATATACGACATTATTGATCCATTCCCTTAATGGCATGGGAATCAGTATTAAATTACTTTTCATAAAAATAGATGATGTTTCAATTTCACTTCATGCTTTTACGTTCCGAACCCTTTTAATATATCTTCCGCATTGATCTAATGATGAAGACCACACTGAGTCATATAAAAGCGGATATAGGAAGTTTACCGGGGCATACAACGGTGCACCCAGATGTAGAAAACACTGTAAAGAAGCATATAAATGAGCACGGGAATGGTATAATTTGGGATAGCTTTGTCAGCCATATTGGTGATGATATTCAGATTACAATGGTTCATGGCAATGGTGTAAATTCATCAGAAGTACACAAGCTTGCCTGGGATGCATTCAAGGCCGGAACCGAAGTAGCGAAAAATTTGGGACTGTATGGAGCTGGACAGGATCTCCTGAAGGATTCTTTTTCAGGAAACATAAAAGGAATGGGTCCCGGAATAGCAGAAATGGAGATTACTCCAAGAAAAAGTGAACCTTTTATAGTTTTCATGATGGACAAAACTGAACCGGGAGCATTCAATTACCCTATTTTCAAGATTTTTGCCGATCCTTTCAACACACCAGGGCTTGTTATAGATAATAACATGCATTCAGGCTTCAGGTTTGAGATATGGGATATTGTTAAAGCAAAATCAATATTCCTGGATGCACCTGAGGAAATGTACGATATCATTTCCCTTATAGGTACGAAGGGCAGATATGTAATCAAAAGAGTGTTTACGAAAGAGAATCATGAAAAGCTGCCTAATGAAAATGTTGCTGTGATCACCACAGATAAACTGTCATTCATAGCAGGGGAATATGTAGGAAAAGATGATCCTGCCGGGATTGTAAGGATACAATCCGGATTGCCTGCCTCTGGAGAGGTTATGGAGGCTTTTACCCACCCATATCTTGTATCGGGATGGATGAGAGGTTCTTTCAATGGACCACTGATGCCAGTTGGAATGAATCATTCAAAGATGGTAAGGTTTGATGGTCCGCCAAAGGTTGTAGGACTTGGATTTGTCTACAAGGACAAGAAGTTGGTTGGACCTGTAGATATGTTTGATGATCCTGCATACGATAACACCCGGGCTAAGGCCAACGATATAGCTGATTATATTAGAAGAATGGGGCCCTTCGAACCTCACCGTCTTCCAGAGGAGGATATGGAATATACAACCCTTCCGAAAGTACTTGAAAAACTCGGAGGAAGATTTAAACCTATAGAAGGCCAGGAGAAGAAAGGCAAAATCCACGAATCTACCCTTGACATGGATTAAGAGATGAGTCAACAACCTACATGGGATCAGTATTTCATGGGGATGGCCCATCTGGCCTCCCTGAGATCCAATTGCGTGAGAAGAAGTGTTGGGGCAGTTATAGTTAAAGATAAGAATGTTCTTGCAACTGGCTACAACGGACCCCCGAGTGGTGCTCAACACTGCGATGTTGTAAGCTGTATAAGAATCGATATGAACATCCCATCGGGAGAAAGACACGAACTATGCAGAGGTCTCCATGCAGAGCAGAACGCCATAATTCAAGCTGCAGTTCACGGAGTAAGTATTAAGGATTCGGTTATATATACTACAACTCATCCCTGCGTTGTTTGTGCTAAGATGATCATAAATGCTCAAATACGTGAAATCATTTATGCTGATGGTTACCCTGATGAGCTGTCGCAACTGATGCTTCTTGAGAGCACTGTTAAGACAAGAGAGTTCAAGATGACGAGAGAAGATCTGATTGAACTGCTTAAGATCAGGTCAGACCTTAGGCAGTGATGATTGATGAGTTCAATAATAACCGGTTTAATCGAATACATAGTGAATTTGGTCATATATGTTATAAGGGTCTCCAATTACCCGGGAATCTTTTTTCTGATGTTTCTTGAAGGATTGCTATTGCCAATTCCCTCTGAGGTGGTAATGGCTTTTGCGGGATACCTTTCCCTTACGGGTCAGTTGCCAAATTACTTTGGTATTCCGGCCGTAATATTGGCGGTTCTAGCAGGAAGCGTCGGAAACGCAGTTGGAGCCACTGCTGCATATGCAATCGGTTACTATGGTGGCAGACCAGCAATATTAAAGTTCGGGAAATACGTAAAACTTGACCAGAACTCTCTGGACAAAACCGAACAATGGTTCAACAAATATGGAGAAGTTTCAGTATTCTTCACGAGGCTTGTCCCTGTTTTTAGAACGTTTATATCCATACCGGCGGGTTTGGCAGAAATGAATTTTAAAAAATTCATAATACTTACCTTTGGAGGAACCTTGATCTGGGATTCAGTTCTGATATATCTCGGTTTTGTACTTGGGAGCAAGTGGGAAGCAATTCTAGGGGCCTTTAACGACTATTCTTACCTAGCAATAGCAGCTGCAATTATAGTGCTGATTTATGTCTATCGCAAGCTTTCAGTTAGGGCGTCAAACGGAAAAGTGAATAAACAACGATCCTAACCCATTGGATAAGAACAATGGTATAACACAGTCAATATTTACCAAAGTTTATTTTTTCATTAAATTTCTTCACTTACTTAGAAAGAATTTATATCTTTCAATTAATAGGGTACCAAGGTTAGATAAATGCCATTTGCAGAATCAATAGAAAGGAGATTAAATAAAAAAATCTGTATGAGATGTGACGCAAGAAACTCGGTTAAAGCCACAAGATGCAGAAAATGCGGCTATACAGGACTTAGAATGAAGGCGAAAGAAAGGCGCGGTGGCCAGTGATATTGAGTGGATAGTAAACCTCTGAAAGCAGGAATACTCAGGATGGAGGGCACAAACAATGATTCAGAGGCTTTCCGTTCATTTGATGAGGCAGGGTTTGAACCACATTATATTCATATTTGGGAGATAGAACATTCACGAGTAAGCCTTGAGGATTTTAATGTGCTGTTCATACCAGGGGGTTTCTCAGCAGGCGATTATGTAAGAGCTGGTGCTATTTTTGCCGCGAGATTGAAAAATTCATCGGCAAAACTTTTAAAAAAAATGGTTGAAGAAGGTACACCAATTATTGGTCCATGTAACGGCTTCCAGGTCTTAACAGAGACTGGCATTATTGGGTCAACTTATGGAAAAAGGGATATTGCTCTTGATGTCAATAAAAGTGGGAAGTTTGAATGCAGAACTGTCTTCATAAAATATACAGGTAAGAGTGAATTATTTGATGGAATATTGGACAGAAATGCAATCTTTGAAATTCCTGTAGCCCACAAGGAAGGGAACATAAGATTCTTAGATAATACGGTTATGGAAAAAATACTGGACGAGAAAAGAAATCTTTTTACTTATGTAGGTCCAGAGGGGGGCCCAGCCGAATACCCCTGGAATCCAAATGGATCTGTGCACGACATAGCGGGGATTTCTGGAGAATATGCTAACGTGATAGGTTTAATGCCACATCCTGAAAGAATTTATTATGGATATCAGCTGTCTACAGATGGACGAAGAAAGAATATGAAGCCTTTTGGTGAAATATTTTTTACTGCACTAAAAAAGTTCGTTGAAAGAAAAAATTAGACCTCCGGATGTTCCTTTTCAATTCGTTCCATGAGGCTTTCAACGTTTGCCTTAAACTCCTCAAGGGTGGAATCGTTAACGATCATATAATCTGCCAGCGATATGGCCTTTCCGATGCCCCATGAGAGTTCTCTTTCATCTCTCATAACCAATTCGCCCATTTCTTTTATATCGTCAGGCCTGCTCCTTTTTACTATCCGCTTCAGACGCTCATCCCTATCCGTATGAATTGCAACCAGAACGAGATTTGGGCTAACTTTCTGAAAATAGTTGAACTCTTCCATATTACGAAGACCGTCGACAATTACGTGGTTTTTCTCTTTTATCTCCTCAACTAACCTTCTTGCCCAGATATCCATCCCATATAATTCCCTCTCCCTATTGGAAAAGGACCCTATACTTCCATCGTTTTCATTAATCCCGTTCATTCTAGCATATTTTCTCACCACGTCTCCCATGTGGTAATCCTTCCATCCATGTGTTCTTGCGACCTTTATAAATTCATCCTTTCCCGACCCGGGCATACCAGTAACAATAAGCATTGGCTATGTTTATGTCTTGAAAGTTAATAACATATTCTCACTTAATGTGTGTAAGAAAACCAAGAGGATGTGGTTGAAAGGAGGACCCCAATAGGTGCCACATTTCGAAAAATAGATATGTGTTTAGTAATATGGTTTTTTCAAGGACAGGTGGCAGAGCGGTCATGCGTGGGACTGCAGATCCCATTTACTAGGGTTCAAATCCCTACCTGTCCTCTTGGTTTAATCACGATATCACATAATAAAGTTATAAATTGATGGTAACTGAATTTTTATGATAGAGTGACATTATCAATTGCAAATCATTACATTTCAATTTGAGATACCTATTGTGATGCTGAATAATTACTTATTTTGTTATAAATGCGTAAGATAGTTTTCTATAACATTTTAAAATCCACTGTCGGTGAATAAGACGAAAATAATCGGATTCGGTGGAAGCCTCAGGAAAGGGTCATACAACCTGATGCTTCTCAAAGAGTTTAAGAGAATAAATATAGATCTGTTTGATGTGGAAATTGTAGATATTTCCAATATTCCGCTATATAATCAGGATCTCGACGATAATCAACCTGAAAGCGTGAGATTACTTAGGGAAAAGATAAAAAATTCTGACGGATTTATCATTTCGACACCAGAATATGATTTTTCCATTCCCGGGTTCCTTAAGAATACTCTAGATTATCTTTCCAGACCGGTAAATATGAATCCGTTTTCTGGCAAAAACGGGGCAATCATGAGTGCATCCATCAGTATGCTTGGTGGGTCACGAGCACAATACCACTTGCGGCAAGTATTAACATACCTGGATACTAGGGTGATAAATAAACCGGAGGTTTTTATTACCTTTGCAAATCAGAAATTCGATCAAGATGAAAAACTAAATGACGAAAATGCTGTAAAATTAATCAGGGAACTTGGGCATAAATTAAAGATAGAAATTGAACGGGCACATTGATCAAAAGGTTCATAACATTTTTTTGACGTTTTAAATTTTATAGAGAATGACCATATATTTATAGATTAAACGCGTTGCTTAAAAAATAAGCCAGATGCTTGTTCGTGTAAATATGCATCATATCAACTGTAGACAATCAAAAGGTAAGCATGAATTCTCGTCCCGATACTTCTCCTATGATAAATTAATGCCTGCGGAATTTCAACTTTAAATTTATGTGTAATAGACAATAATTGCCATAATGACTGAACTGATCCCATACTGCCTGAATCTGGTATATATTCATAAATATTTCATAAAAAAATTAATCAAATATTAAATTACGTTGTATGCTTATAATGAAATAGACTCTTTCATATTCCTAAAAATATATATTCCTATATTCGTCTCAAGAAATAAATAATTTGCGTAGAAGTGCTAACATTGCCCATGCGAATTGTATAATATGACGAGCGTATTTAGAGCCTTAAAATTTCTGTGTTTTAAAACTTTGAAAACTATTTTAATAACGAAACAATACCTAATACGATGAAAAAAATAGACATCAACATTACAGTTGGTGGCCCTCAGGGAGGAGGTATTGATACATCCTCCAATATGATAAGCAGGGCCTTTGCACAGTCTGGTTATTATGTTTTTGGTGTTAGAGAATACCACTCAAATATCAAAGGAAGACACAGTTATACTCACGTAAGAATTAAATCTGAACGCCCTCGTTCGTTGAAGTATCCTGTCGACTTTCTGGTTGCCCTTGACCCCGACAGTATTTTTGAGCATCTAGAAGACATCGGGCCTGGTACCAAGATTATTTATGACAGCAGCATTGAAAAAGCAGACTTATCACAGGCAAGAATGATCATGAGAGACACCGCAAAAAAGATCAAGGAAACTCTGGATGAGGATAAATTCCCCAATACGGTGGCAGGTGCCGTACAGTGGATGAAGTCAAAAGGTGCCGTTCCCTTATCGATTCCTTTCAACAACGTCGTCCAGGAGGCAATAAAGGAGGGTGTGCCCAGCAGGTACTTTAATACTCTTGGAGCGGCTCTTACTCTGGCAATCGCAGGAGTGGACAGAAAATACATGGAAGAGAGCATCAGATTGGTCTTTGCAGGAAAAGATAAGATAATAGAAGAAAACGTCAGTGTGGTTGACGCTGCATATAAATATTGCAGAAATAACGGTCTACTTGGAGAGACTCTGCCATATATTGAACATTCGAAGAGATTTATGATTACAGGAAATGATGGTGCAGCAATAGGTAAGGTAATGGGCGGATTAAGATTGCAGACCTACTACCCCATAACGCCGGCCAGTGATGAAAGCACCATAATGGAAGAGCACAACTACATTAAGTGGATAGATGCTGAAGCAAGCAAACTTAAGGATGCAGGAGTGGTCGTAGTGCAGACTGAAGATGAAATATCAGCAGCGACAATGGCCAGTGGTGCTGCGATAACGGGAACGAGAACTGCAACTGCCACAAGTGGCCCTGGATTCTCTCTTATGGCCGAGGCTATCGGATTTGCGGGTATTGATGAAATACCACTTGTTATTACACTATATCAGAGAGGGGGACCATCCACTGGCCTGCCTACCAGAAATGGGCAGTCAGATCTTTTATTTGCAATGAATACACGTCACGGAGAGTTTCCCAGAATAGTCCTTTCATCCGGAGATGTTGAGGAATGCATATATGATGCCATGAAGTCTCTGAACTATGCCCAGAGATATCAGATGCCTGTGCTTCATCTCATTGACAAGAATCTGGCAAATACTACCGACTTTGTCTCAGTTATCGACCCAAAGAAAATTCCGGTTATGGCTCAGAAATTTGAACCACACGGAACAAACTTTAAGAGATACAACCTTGATACCAAAAACGGTATTTCCAATCTTGGCGCATTCGGAAAGGATATATTCTGGATGACTGGCGATGAGCACGATGAACTTGGCCACGTAACTGAAGATGGTGACATAAGGGACAGAATGATGGAAAAGAGATTCAAGAAACTGGAAACGGCTGATCTTGAAATTCCATTAGAGGATAAGGCAGTTCTTTACGGAGATCCAAAGGCTGAAGTTACCTTCGTTACATGGGGAAGCCAGAAAGGACCTATCCTTGATGTTATCGATCTTCTTAAGGATGAAGGAATTAATGCAAACCTGCTTTATCTGAGAATGTTCATACCATTCCCAACCAAGTTCGTTAAGGAAGTACTTTCCAGGGCCAAGATAATCATAGACGTGGAAAGCAATTATGTCGGCCAGGCTGCATCCGTAGTTATGGCCAATACGGGAATAAATATTGAAAATAGAATTTTGAAGTATAACGGTAGACATATGACGGAGGATGAGATATTCAAATCCGCGATGGAGATAATTAAAAACAAGGGAAATAAAATAGAGAAGGTGTTAAAACATGGCGCATAATTTTAAAACGGATTTAACTATAGACTGGTGCCCTGGATGTGGCGATTTTGGGATAGTGACATCCATAACATCAGCGATGACCGAACTTAACCTTGATCCACTAGGTGTGGTGATGGTTTCGGGTATTGGATGTTCCGGCAAAACTCCACATTACATCAATGTGGCAGGGATGCACACACTGCATGGAAGAGCAATACCTTACGCCACAGGAGTGAAACTGGCAAACCCCAAGCTGAAAGTTCTGGTAACGGGTGGAGATGGAGATCTTATGGGAATCGGGGCAGGACATCTCGTTGCCGAAGGGAGAAGGAATTCCGGAATTACCATAATGATATATGATAATGAAGTTTACGGGCTCACGAAAGGGCAGGCTGCCCCCACAATGCCCTTAGGCGAAAAGACCAAGAGCCTTTCCAAACCAAATATATTCACGAGATTGAATCCTATAGCACTGGCCCTTTCTTCCGGATACAGTTTTGTAGCGAGAGGTTTTTCTTTTGATATGAAACAGCTCAAGGAAATAATAAAGAAGGCAATAAATCACCCAGGATCGGCAGTAATTGACATACTTCAGCCGTGCCCCACTTATAATAATGTCAACACTATGGAATGGTACAAGGAGAGAGTCTATAAGTTAGAGGACGACAAGGAATGGAATCCAGTGGTAAATCAGGAGAACATATCTGAAGCAGATCAGAAATTCTCCAACGCAATGCTTAGAGCACAGGAATGGGGCGACAGGATACCAACTGGAATATTCTATCAAAACGCTGCCATAGAACCATTTACAACGAGAATAAACAAAAATGTTCCTAATTATCTTGACATAACCCCAGCTGAACAGACCATAGCAACAGAAGCAGGTTTTACAGTTGTGGATCCTGAGAAAACCTTTGAAGACAAGATAATAGGTTAATCATTTTTTATTATTGTACCTTCATATTTTTTGTCAGTAAGGCATCGTTCTATATTATCAAAATTATTTCCCGATATGACATGTATGCTTATTCCTGCCCTTCTTCCGATCAGGAGTGAAACTGAGTCCATAAACTGGTTACTCCCAGCTCCGGAATAACTTGCAAGTGAAATCTTGAAAGCTCCCTCGTATGTAAGTTGATCATATTTTATCGCTTCCTTATTCTTTTTGGGATCATCGCTATAGACTGCATCTACTGATGTTACATTTATCACGTTCTTGATTCCCGCTGATTCTGCTAGCAGCATCGATACTGTATCTGTTGTATGGCCAGGTACAGTACCACCCATGATCACAATTCCGTTTTTATTCATATGGGACAGGCCATCCGTAACATTCTCAGGAACTGTTTCCTGCTGGATGCCCATTGAGGCGATCAGAAGCATTGCATTCATTCTCGTGGCCCTTATACCTATCTCGTCAAGAAAAAAATTATTACCTGTGTAATTTTTCATTGCGTTTACATAGTTTCTGGCTGTAACTCCACCACCAACCACAATGCCTATTCTATCATGTTGTAATTTCTTCAATGTATTTACAAACTTATCTATAAATTCAGTATTGATTTGACCAGGGTTTACCATTGAACCGCCAAGAGATATTATAAATTCCTTCATGAAATCGATTCATCAAAGTTATATAGTATTATAAATTTTCTAAGCTATGGCAAATGATGAGAAACAGCTCAGAAGGTATGAGTTCAAGAAGGCTATGGAGGAGCTTTCAAATTTAAAGGGACGAGGGACCGAGCTGATTTCTTTGTATATACCTCCAGATAAACAGATTTGGGATGTTGTACAGTACTTAAGGGAAGAGTATTCTACCTCATCAAACATAAAATCAAAATCGACCAGGAAGAATGTTCTCTCCGCAATTGAGTCCATAATGTCCAAGTTGAAGTATTACAAGTCCCCGCCTGAAACGGGCCTGGTATTCTTTGTTGGCCATGTGCAGAAGCGGGGAGATCAGACTGAAATGTTCAGTGAAATCATTGAGCCACCTGAACCAATTCAGACATTCATATATAAATGTGATTCACAATTTTACACTGAACCATTACTTGTACAGCTCAAAGCAAAGGAAGTATATGGTTTAATAGTGATTGATAGAAAAGAGGCTACAATTGGTTTCCTCAACGGAACAAATATTGTCCCGGTTACAAATGAGCAATCACTTGTGCCAAGTAAGCATCATCAGGGTGGACAGTCTTCACGCCGATATGAAAGACTCATAGAAATAGCAGCCAACGAGTATTTCAAAAAGATTGGAGAAATTGTGAATAATACCTTTATGCCAATAATCAAAGATATTAAGGGCATATTCATAGGAGGACCAGGTTCGACAAAGAATTTCTTTTTTGAAAATGGATATATGTTCAATGATATCACAAGAAAGGTCGTTGATCTTTATGATGTGGGATATACTGATGAATCCGGACTAAGAGAACTTGTTGAGAAAGCGGCTGAGTCCATGAAAGACCTTGAAATAGCCCGTGAGAAGGATCTTGTTAACAGATTTATGAAAGAGGTCAGGAAGGGCGATGAAGGGCTTGCGGTATATGGTGAGTCAGAAGTTCATCGAGCACTCGAAATGAAGGCTGTTGACATTTTGCTAATATCGGATGGCATCAGAAGAACCAAGTATTATTACAAATGCCCGAACTGTGGCCATGAAGAGGTATTCAACGCCAGACCTGAGGATAACACATGTCCGGCGTGTGGTTCATCCATGGAACTCGATCACGAGGATGACTTTGTAAAAACCCTGTATAAACTTGCAGAAGATTCTGGAGCTACGGTGGAGATGATAGGAGAAGAGAGCGATGAGGGAAAACTTCTCAAAAAGGCATTTGGTGGTGTTGTGGGGATTCTCAGATATGTCCCTCAGAAAGAGGCACACTCATCTTAACATTTTTAATTTTGCAACGTCCAAAACGAGGTAGTCCTTTCCTGCCACTATAAGATCGAATGGAATTATATATCTGCCGTTTTCATCTTTCTTGAGTGAAACCAGCCTTGAGTCCCTGGGAATTGCCAGAATGCTCTGAATTTTTCCGGTTTTCTGATCAAAAATGAAGTCGTCGATTGTGCCGACGATCGTCCCATCACTGGTCCCAATTTGAGTACCCACCACCTTTCTTAATCTGATCTTCATAAACATTCAGTGCTTATTCAAATAAAAATTTAATTGTAGAGTCCACTTTGCTCTACCTGTTTTCTCTTTTCTCTGACGCTTTTTCCCATATTCTTGGACAGATTCTCATAGAATTTAATGACTTCATCGTCCACTGATGGTTTGATTGTCTTCATCGCATCGTTGAAGTTGGCCTGTGTTACTGTGGTTGCGTCAGGATCGGAACGGTATGCCATCATACCTGCCTCCCTGCAAAGATTCTCAAGATCTGCACCTACATATCCCTCTGTCTGATCAGCGATCTTCTCAAGATTCACATCCGGAGCAAGTGGCATGTTCTTTGTGTGAACCTTCAAAATCAGTATTCTTGCATCCCTGTCTGGTGGAGGAATATAGATCATCTTGTCAAAACGCCCTGCCCTTATAAGTGCTGAATCAAGGATATCGGGCCTATTTGTTGCACCTATCACAACCACGCCCTGAAGAACCTCGACACCATCCATTGACGTTAAAAGCTGGTTTACAATTCTTTCAGTTACACCAGAATCTGTTCCACCTCCACGCCTGGGTGCAATTGAATCGATTTCGTCCAGGAAAACTATAGAAGGGGCAACCTGCTTTGCCTTTTTGAATATTTCTCTCACGGCCTTCTCGCTCTCTCCTACCCATTTGCTGAGAACCTCCGGACCCTTAACAGAAATAAAGTTTGCGTTGCTTTCATTTGCCACAGCTTTTGCCAGAAGGGTTTTACCTACACCTGGTGGTCCGTACAGGAGAAATCCCTTGGGGGCCCTTATCCCAAGCTTCTTAAATACATCGGGCCTCAGAAGAGGAAGCTCCACACTTTCCCTGAGCTCACGCTTGACATTTTCCATTCCGCCTTTATCGTCCCAGTGCACATCCGGTATTTCAGCCATTACCTCTCTCAGGGAACTGGGTTCAATTGTTTTAAGTGCTTCTCTGAAATCATCCGCATTTACTTCCATTCTCTCGAGTATTTCGGTAGGGATAGGCTTATCCAGATCAATTTCAGGGAGATATCTTCTTAGGGCGTTCATTGCGGACTCTCTCGCGAGAGCAGCCAGATCTGCACCTACAAAGCCATACGTAAGGTCTGCTATTTCGTCGATGAATTTTGCCCTTTCCTCCTCCTCCATACTGAAAGGCATTGCTCTTGTATGGATGGAAAGTATTTCCTTTCTGCCTTTCTTGTCTGGAACACCTATATTGATTTCCCTGTCAAATCTGCCTGGTCTTCTTAACGCAGGATCTACCGCATCTATACGGTTAGTTGCGCCGATGACAATTACATGGCCTCTCTCCTTAAGGCCATCCATCAGTGTCAGAAGTTGGGCAACAACCCTTCTTTCCACCTCTCCCTGCACTTCTTCACGTTTTGGTGCTATAGAATCGATCTCATCGATAAATATTATGGATGGCTCTTTATCTTCTGCGTTTGTGAAGATTTCCCTCAATTTCTGTTCGCTTTGCCCATAGTATTTGCTCATAATTTCTGGACCATTTATTGGAAAGAAATTAGCCCCGGATTCATTTGCAACTGCCCTTGCAATCAAAGTTTTACCGGTTCCCGGTGGTCCGTATAATAATACACCCTTTGGAGGCCTTATGCCCAGCCTTTCGAATAATTCTGGGTGCTTTAATGGGAGTTCTATTATCTCCCTCACCTTGCTAAGCTGATCGCTTAATCCACCTATATCCTCATAACTTATCCTTGAAACATCTTCGAGAAGCTCTGAGGCGGCGTCTTCCTTAATCTCTATTCGTGTAGTTTCACCTATCTCCACAGGAACCTTCGAAGGCACTGTCTTTACCACTTTAAAAAGTAGTCCGGAATGGCCCGCAAGGGTAAGCCCGGGGACACTTATGTTGTCCTGCTCAATCATCGGCCTTCTCAGGAGAGTCTTTTGCACAAAGTCGTCAATTCCTTCACCGAATTTTAGTTTCTGTTCCTTTCTTATAATGGGTGCCAGAACCACTCTACTGGCCACCTCCACCTTGACCCTCCGTACGCGCACCTTGTCTCCGATGGAGCACCCGCAGTTGTTTCTCATTACACTGTCAATTCTCACTATCTGCTTATTTTCATCCTCAGGCCTTGCTCTGAAAACCCTACCTACAGTCTTCTTTGGATTCTTTTCGATCTCAACCACGTCACCTATCTCCACTCCGAGAGCAATTCTTGATTCTTCATCAAGTCTCACCCGGGACATTCCAGGATCAGTCGCATTAGCCTCTGCTACTCTAAGTATAATTCCTTCTCCTGTTGAGTACGACATAGACCATAAAAGCTAAATGAGTATATAATCCTAAAGAAAAAACCATCCAAAAAAACCAGAGACAGACTTAATTTGCAATGGCAGTATACGAAGACATTATATAACATCATTAAAGTTTGATTTTACGACCTTATCAAAGTAAATGGAAATTCGGTCAGACGCATTGAAACTTAGTCAATGATCACATGAAGTTTATATTTTGAGATTAGCGATCCACATCATATCTTCTGGAACACCTCTGTTTTCTATGATGTGTTTCATTACAAGAGCGCTTGGCCGGAGTTCTCGCTGCTTTGTTTCAAGATTCACACCTATGAGGCCGAAGCGTTTGGAAAATCCGTTTCCCCATTCGTAGTTATCAGTGAGTGCCCAGTGAAAATACCCCTCCACATTTGCACCGTCTTTAATGGATCTCTCTACATTGAAAAGATGGGAAACGACATATTTTGGCCTGAGTTGATCTATTGCATCTGCCATTCCATTTTCAGTAATCATCATCTTCATGTGGTATCTGTTATGATATGACATCAGCACATTGTATATTCCCTCTGGGTATATTTCCCATCCTGTGTCACTTGTGGAGCGCCCATCTTTTGATTTTTTTCCCTCACCGGTTGCATGCCCCAGACCCATGACAATTCTCCACCCAGGCGGATCCGAGATCCTTTCCACAACATCTCTGCTATAATAATTCACACCTATCCAATCAAGATGTTTTTTCATATCTTCCCTTAGATCCTCATCCTTTGAGAATCTGTTGTCATCTTCAATATCCTTATTGTACCATTTTAAATCTCCATGAATTATGGCATCGAAGAAGGAATAACGCATCTGAAACTCAACCATATTTTTCAGATCCATGTCTACTCCATCCAGTGGTTGAAAATCCCCATTTGCGTAAATTATTCCTACTTCCTTTGAAGAATACTGT
>JAKAYH010000179.1 GCA_021826835.1 Thermoplasmata archaeon
AGGTATTCCAGGGTTGAGAGGGTTCTCGATTCCGTCATACTAGAATCATACATACAGGGCGTCTCAACAAGAAATGTCATGAACGTTGTTGAATCTCTTGGTGCTGACAATTGCAAATTCCTGCTATCAGACTTACACTGACTAGACATATTTATTCATCAGCGTGCCCACCCCCAGATCCCTTTCAATACTTCATTTAATATATATTTGACACTATAGGAAAACTTTGTCTCATTATTTAGGGGGCAGACCAGTTTTATGGTGACCGAGTTTAGACAAGTTATTAGAAATTGTTTATAAATGACTACGTTCTATTCCATCTACGAGCGGAAATCGGGTTGTCACCTTCTTGTCTGGCATTGTTGCTGCCTTTGTATGGTCGACATATTATCTTTTCATTTATTATTCTTATGAACTAGACATGTTCTTAGTATTTTCTATTCCAGCGTTATCTGGTTCTACACTATTGATAATTCTTAACTCTAACTCGAGAAAATCATTAAATTACTTGCTAGACAAGAGCCTTATTTTATCGAGTCTGTTCTATTTTTCAAGTCAGTTTTTTATAATACTTTCATCCGAAAAGAACGGTTCAGTTATTACCTCGCTAGGAGTTTTGCTTGGGAATGCAGTTTTGACACCAATAATTACAATTATAATACATATAAATACTCATAAGATAAAATATCACGTTTTTGCTATCTCAATGTTTCTTGTTATTCCTTCTTCAATAATGCTCGCACTTTACGGAAAATCCATTAGAATATCAGGCATTTTGGGGGTTCTTTTTCTCCTTGGTGTCATTTTTTCTCTCCCTATCTTCTTCATTGTTCTTAATTCTTCAGTTAATAAAATAGGTAGCTTTAAGGCTATTTCCGGGACTTTCTTCTGGCCTGGTCTACTAATCATTGGACTCGGTATTTTCTTATGCCCTAGACTTGATGTATTACAAACAAGCATTTCCATTTTTTTGCTTGTTATTGCCGGAATTACATCCATGGGGATAGCATATATACTTTACTTCAGATCAGTGAAATTTGTAGGACTTGCTATGACGGGGTTTTTACAGTCCTTAGTTCCCGTGTTTACAACAATATTTGTCTTTTTTTTCGAAAAAACCCCGATTACCTTAATAGATTTATTGTTAATTTTCATAATTAGTTTTGGTGCCATTATTTCAATGGCATCTATATCAAAAACGTCTTGAACTTGATTTTTGCATGAGATAACCTATTACAATCTATCGCCAATTCCCATATCTCTTGCTTCTTCAAGTATATTTTTCGTTTTAAGTATATGCATACTGCTTGTCATACACAAAGTATCCGGATGATTCCATAACGTTGTACTGTATGGACTGTACATACTTCCTCACAGTCTCGTGGGATATCATGACTGATCTGAGCCCTCTAATTTTGGACAGTTTTTCCGCCGTTTTATGAGACTGATGTGGATCCACATCAACATCGATCTGGCGGTTAAGGATTACAATACAATAAGGCCGGATTCATCCATTAATTATCTAACACCGGATGAATTTGAATCAGCAATCATGAATGAGGATTTTAGAAAAGAATAGATAGAAAAACAGATGAAGGTGAAAAAGCATGTTGAATTTCTCGAATGAGCTCAAAAAACTGTCCGAAGAGAGTGGATCCACATCACTTCCTCTATCTCGACGATCCTGAAGTAGAGAAGACCTCAGACAAGGCAGAACAGCACTTCTCGGTACAGTCATGGCTGTTCAAGCATAGGTTCAAGACAAAGGATGGACTTCTAAGGACATCCTACTGGTATCATTGGTACCTATCAATGGAAAGTTGACAATGTCGCCAAATGGAAATTCTTATATAGCGATTTTCTGATTCCTTTTTTACACATAAAGGAGAAAGGCAAAATGACAGATTCGCAATTTAAACCTCCATCAGGAGGGAAGAAAAATACAATGACCATTATAATTGCAATTGTTGTTGTGGTAATTGTTATCGCAGCTGCCGTGGTCGTTGTAGAATTGGAAAGAAAGCCAGTGACACCAACTCCAAGTAAAACTGTGGAGTTTTATACATATTGGTCAACTACAGGTAAAGTAGCTTTAGAAAAACTTTCTCCCGCTTTTCATAATGCTACTGGACTAACATTGTCACCGTTTGTGAGTCCAGGTGCTGGTGGAATTAATGCTAAATATGCTATTCTTGCGTTAATAGAAGCGGGCAAACCACCTGCTACGTTTCAGACGC
Organism: Thermoplasmata archaeon; assembly: GCA_021826835.1. The sequence goes on from JAKAYH010000179.1 coordinate 2,238, forward strand.
ATTATGGAACTGAGATGCTGAGCTATGTTGAGGCGGCTCCAAATGGCCTTAATTCGTTTGTTAATATGGGACCTGTTGCGGAAAAGATGAACCTTATCAATAATTCATTTCCCGAGGTTATTGAAGCAGGTTCTTTTAATGGGACTACACTTTCGTTGCCTGTAGATTTACATCAAGGTGCACAAATGTATTTCAATCCAGCAGTACTAAAAAAGTACGACCAAAAAGTTCCTACTACATTGCCGCAACTAGTTAACGTTACAAAAAATCTTACAGCAGATAAACAGGTAGCATGGTTCATTGGAGGGGCAGATGGAGGATTTGATCAGATAGTTCTTTGGGGAGATATTTTGCTTGCTGTGGCTGGAAGCCAATTATACGATCAATTTACCTATGGTATAGTGTCCCCACAGTTATGGAACGATATAAACATAACAAATAACTATTTCTCAGTATTTGAAAATGCCAGTTATCCCGGAGAACAAAGTATGTCATGGACTCAAGGTATCCCTCTTGTAACCAGTGGAAAAGTGGCATTTCAAGATAATGGAAATTGGGAGACAAACTATGCTTTTGATTATTTGAACATTACAAACTACCCTTACATAGCTCCTTACACCAACTGGACTAACATAACACTTATGTCAACTAGTTTTCCAGGTACAAGTCAGTACTATGAAATGATCTCTGATTCAGTAGCTGTGCCTACAGGCTCAACACAGACAAACGGATTGACATTTGCAAAGTATTTTGCGTCATATGCTGGTCAACGAATATTCACCAAGTGGAAAGCAGTTACTTTCTATGACAATATCACAACAAATTACTATAACACTCCTGCACAGTGGTACAGCTACCAACAGGCAAAGAGTACCCCTTCAAATAAGTGGGTGTACCAGTTACAGGCTGGCATGTTTGATGGGCCGACCGCAAGCTTTGAATCTGCTCTTACTACATTCTATGAATCATTCACCTCAACTAGTGCTAGTTCAACTTATAATTCAGCAGCTTCAGCGCTTGATCATTCGTTATCTTCGGTGCTCTCTAGTGAGTTATCAGAATGGAAAGCTGCAAATTCATTAGGATTAGGATATCTTGGAACAACCGGTCATCCATTCGGAGGTTATCTCCCACCTTGGGCGAATACAACAGCTAACCGTACGGCCTCTTCAAATTTAGTAACTGTAAACACCGCTCACGAAAGTAATGTTGCGGTGAACAATTTACCAGTGAAATATGTCTATATATCGCCATTTTCGTTCCTATACTTAGAGAATCTAGTGATATCGGGAACAACATTTGTTAAAAGCTGAGAAAAATGAAGAGATTACGAACGACTATTCTCTTCTCAGTACCTGCTTTAATATTTGGGGCGATACTGGTATATTTTATTTTTTGGAATTTGTGGAATTCGTTCCTTAACTCCTCGTTAATACATTTTCATCCGATATTTGTGGGATTGTCAACTTATGGTATTGTATTTTCAGATCCTAGTTTTGTCACATCACTTGAAAGGTCTTTAATTTGGAGTGCAGCTTTGGTAGCTGGTGGAAATGCAATAGGAATATTCATAGGGTCATTTATTTTCTTTCTCAGAAACAATCGTGTCAAGACTGTATTTACCTCTATTTTTATTTATCCATTAGCTATTTCAAGCGCCGCAGCTGCCGTGATTTGGACCTGGCTTTTCAACATTCATACCGGAATAAACTCCATCCTCAGGCCGCTGCACTTACCAACACCTTTGTGGCTTGATAGTCCAAGCTCAGCTTTCCCTAGCTTGATTCTTGTTTCCCTCTGGATGTATTCTGGAATAGCAGCGCTGTTCTATCTTGCTGGATTTCAAAATGTTGATAAGAGTATAATAGAATCAGCAAGAATCGATTCTGCTGGACCAATAAGAGTTTTAACCAGGATATTGCTGCCTAACGCGAAAAATGCTTTCATAGTATCGACAGCTATACTTTTCCTTTTTGCTTTAAGAATATTTTCGCTAGCCTATGTTTCACTTGGATTAAACCCATTTATAGAAACTGCGGTTCTTAAGATGTATTTCTATTTTGAAACCGAATATTTTTCACAGTCATCGGTTGTGAGCATAATACTAGTATTGATTGCTATTGTAGTGGTGATTCCATACGCACTTTACGGTTTAAAAAGGTGGATGAAAGTTGAATCTTAACAGTTTTAAACACGAGTCAAGAAGCGCGATAAAAGTCGCTGTGTTGATAGTTCTGGCATTACTATGGCTTATCCCAGTATACGCGTTAATCGTAGATGGATTGAAAACTACGTCCGGTGTGTTAGCGACACCGGTCCTTGTTCCTGCTACATTTTCCTTCAGTGCAATGAAGACCGTAATAATTGCTCTAGCGAGACCGATTGAGAATAGTCTTCTCTACGTCCTCCCTGTAGCTTTCATTTCAACCTTTGTTGGAGCTCTTGCTGCATATTACTTCTACAAAGTAACTTCGTTCCTGAATAACACAATTTTCACGCTCATAGCAATCGCAACGTTTGTGCCATACCAGATAACACTTGTACCTTTAATCAGAGTGGTAGTTTCTCTTGGAATATTCAATAGCACGTATGGACTGATTTTCGCCTTCCTAATATTTTACCTTCCAACCGGCGCACTGTTAATGTCTATCTTTATTGCTGTTCTCCCTAAAACCACAATGGAATCGGCAAGAGTTGATGGTGCTACTGATTTCACCGTATTTAGGCGTATTGTCGTCCCACTTACCATGCCAGGGATGATCTCTACGTTTATATTTATCCTTATAGAAACCTGGAATAACTTCTTTATTCCGCTTGTTTTAATTTCTAGCGCAGATAAAAGAACTGTTGCGGATGCGTTATTGTACTATACAGGAGGTTATGGTACCTTATATAATGAAAGCTTTGCGGCAGCCTTTATTGCATCGCTTATTCCTCTAGTAATCTTTATATTGTTAGGACGATACTTTATCAAAGGCTTGATGGCTTTTGGAAGTGGAGCTAAGGGATAAGTGATTATAACATGGTAAATATAAAACTTGAAAACGTTTCAAAGATTTTTGGAAAGAAGGGTAGAGAATTCAAGGCACTCGATAACATATCATTTGAAATCCCGTCCTCCTCCTTTTTTGGAGTTCTTGGAGCTAGCGGCGCAGGAAAGACTACGGTTATGAGGATCATTGCTGGTTTGGAGACACCAACCACGGGAAAAGTGTATTTTGATAACGAACTTGTTTCCGAAAATGGGAGGGATTTGATCCCGGTTGAGTACAGGAACGTTGGAATGGTCTTCCAGAATTGGGCCCTTTATCCACATCTATCCAATTATGAAAATATAGCATTCCCATTGAAAGTTCGACACTGGACTACTGAAGCA
>JAKAYH010000180.1 GCA_021826835.1 Thermoplasmata archaeon
CGAATAGATATTTATAAAACGATTTAATCACGATTGGCAGATCCGGGGACTAAAAATACCGTTTATTGCATAGCATGAGGTGCTTGATTGAAGAGAAGTTCAAGAGATTGGAAGAAAAGAGGGAAAATGCGCTGGAAGTGGAGAAAAAAGCGCATCAGAAGACTTAAGAAGGCTAGAAAAGCAAACAGAACTTAACGGGAGCATGGGGTAGTCAGGTATCCTAACGGGCTCCAGTCAGGATATGATTAGCTATGGGTCAACTGATACAATGATGAGTGACTGGAACTATGATCCGGAAGAAACCCGTAGATCTGGGTTCAAATCCCAGTGCTCCCATTCTGATCATTAAAATTTTTGTTTTTAATTAGCTAAAAGTTTTCAAATGGTCACAATTCACCAGAATTTATCTTAGTTAACACATCAATCTGCAACGAGGGTACAGCAAAATTTAAAATTTTGACCCTTAATGTAACATTATTCGAGATGTAATGTTTTAGACTATGTGTATAGATTAAAAAAGGGTAATGAATAAAGATAATAATTAAGGATTTGAGCCACTGCCCTTCTTCAGTTTCCTGAATATGCCAGTTCCAGTATATGCCATTGTCGCAAGCACTCCCACTATTGCCCCCACAACAATGCCAGCACCAAGCCCATCATATATTGAGGTTGAAGGAGGTGCTTTGAAAACAGCACTTACAGTCGCGTTTGTGTTGTTAAGGTATGCAGTGCTGCTTGATAGTGAAACAGTATAGCCGGAGGGGCCTGATACCTTGACAGAATAGTTCCCTGAAACGAGAATGAACTGTATTGACATGTTTGTCGACGTCTGGCTCTCACCATTTACACTGACGCTCCATGAGGTACCGGCTGGCAGGCCAGTTTCAGTTATTGTGAGCACATATGAATCCTTGATAAATGTTACTGAAATAACTGGTCCAGATCCATTCACAATCAAGACACCAGAGGATATGGTGGAATGGAACCCAGTTACGCTTCCAATACTGTAATTATATGTGCCATTTGCAAGTTCAACCGTCAGGGATGAATCTATGGAATTGATCACATTGCCTCCGATAGTTACGGACCATGCGGTACCAGTGGTGAGACCAGTCTCCGTGAATGCAACATTATATTTTACCGGCGAGAATGTTACCGCAATGACCATGCTTGTCCCATTAAGGTTCACGCTTCCTGTTTTAACCGATGCCGAATATCCTGGAACTGCTTCAACTGAATATGTCACTTTTACGTGCTGTGCAGCATCTGGGCTGAAAATTATAGACTGTGTTGATGACTTTTGCGACGCAGAGTCTAGAATAACGGTCCAGGCGGTACCTGAAGGAAGACCGCTTTCAACGTATGTTATTGTATATGCAGACCACTTTGAAGTAAGCGGCAGGAAGTCCATGTTTGAGCCATTGACCACGTAAGGCGTGGAACCAATACCGTCAGTTCCGGTGCCATTATAGCTGGACCAGTAATTTCCACCAACAGGTAGACTCAAATTCCATGACAGGCCAGAACTGTCTGTTATATAGGCACCCACAGATGTCCCATTAAGGAAATTATTGTGATAGAATACAACTTTGTCCGATCCAGATATATCCGCCATGTATTTGTTCGCGTTGGAAAAAGTATTGCCGAAAACCGTTCCGATTGAATCACAGCATGAGAAAAACGAATAATTCGAGTCAATTATTGTATTTCCATAATATGCAAACTGTAAATTATTGCTTGAATAAATTCCATACGAGTTATTTACGGCGACATTGTCGAAAACAGTTATGTTGTCTGAACTACAGATCTCATAACTATATCTCGAATTGGAGACATAATTGTCGTAAATAGAACTTTGCGAAATACCAACCGCATAGATTCCAAAACCAGGTTTAAGTGTTGCATTGCCGAGGACTTTATTATTACTTATCAGAGCATTAGTAGCATGGTGGACATCAATTCCGCAACCGGTGGTACTTGTAAAACCAGAAACTAAATTTCCGGAGACTGTCAGAGAAGAAGCATACTGGGCGCAAATAGCAGTACCGGTTGTATTTTGCAACACATTTCCGTCGATCTTCAAGTTCTGTATATCATATTTAACACATATCGGATCCTTAGAGTTGGATATGTAATTGTTATCAAGAGAATAATTTGCACCTATATCGGTAAAAACTTCAATTCCATCACATGTCACATTTCTCAGGACATTGTCCGAGACGTTTACATTATTTGCAGAATATGAATAGATATAAGCCCCCTTTTCGCTAAATGCTAAGGAATTGTGGACAACAGATACGGTATTTGAATATTCAGTGTAAACAGCATATGAGGTATTTACGATATTGTTGTTATTAAGATCGAGCATATTTGAGTATTCAAAATAGACACCATAAGCACTTGAGGAATTTGTTACGACATTCCCATTAACCGTGGAATTGAATATAAAGCAACCCTCTATCCCATAGCTGCTTATATTATTGAATTTATTAAATGATATTGACACCCCATATAAGTCGCAAATATGAATTCCTGTACTCGCGTTTACTATCAAATTATGATTTATGACAAAGTTCTTCCCTGTCCCCGTCGATTCATAAATGGCATAATCCGAAAAATTATAAAATTTATTGTTATTAATCTTAACATTGTTAGAATTGTCATTACAAATTTCTATTCCATAAAATGATGATCCTGCTGCGTCCTTAAAAGTATTATTCAATATCGAAACATTGTTGTTTGTATACCCACAAAGCTTAATCCCATAATGTGACGCTATGGAATCATTAAAAAAGACGAGATCTGACGTAGATGAAAAGGTTTCAAAACCGTAATACGTATCAAAAATCGAAGAATTTACAAAAATTTCCGGTGTATTATGAGCATAAATCCCATAATGATCTGGAGTGTAAAATGTGTCCATAAAGAAGGATACGAAATTTGATTCACTCACGTAAGAGCTATAGTCAGAAGAGGACAGATTGCTTGTTTCTATAAAAACGTAGGATGAGCCAGACATATATAGCGCGGTGCTAGAGTTCATTACGGCAGCATCTTCAATTGTAACGGACGATGCATTAAGCACTTCTATTCCATTTTTTCCTAACCCATTTAAGGTATATCCATTACCTGATAAAACTGACCCGTTTCTTAAATCAATTATAGTGCCATTCAGATTGTTGTTGAGTGTGAATATGTTACCATTCTTTGCTATTTCAGTGCTGCTGCTTACAGAACCGTTTGCAAAAATTGTCACATTCCCATGGAACGCGCCACCTGAACTTAATTCCGGGGTCTGATATCTCTGCACGGTTATAATACCACTGCTACTATAAGCGGATGCTACGGCAATTGATGAAATAACCATCACTGACGCTATTAATAGTATTAAAAATTTCCTATCCATATGAGGCGGATAACATCATCTTACTTATTAATATTTCTAATCGATATTAAATATTTAATTTCTTCAATTCTTGTTAAATCACGAAAATTACTTGGTAAAATATATCCTGACAAAACAATTATAAAACTCATAAAATTAAAATACTTCTTTCTTTTCAATTACAGACCCTTTGGGTTAATATTTAAAAAATACCTCTTATTGAATACCTCATTCATCCAAAATTCAGATTTTCAGGTGAGTTTTCAGATATGTTGAAAGATCCTGAACACTTGAATCTTTTCTAAGATTTGAGTAACAGATTGGGCATGCTGTTAATACCTTTCCTGCTCCAGTGTTTTTAAGCTGCTGGAACCTTTCTCTGGAAATTTCATCTGAAAGGTTACCAAAAAGCAATTCATCGGGCCCTCCGCAGCACATTAACTTTTTTCCGGATCTGTCAGGGAGAACTACATCTGTAATCTTCATTGCGTATTTTAGCGGGCCGTTATATGCCTCCTCCCTTAAAGTGAAATGGCATGGTTCATGCAGTGTGGTCAATGCATGATCCTTTTCAAATTCTAAGGCATCAAGAAAATCTGTGTAATAGCACACATCAAAATCAAATTCAGGCACGTACTTTGGGTACTGTACTTTCAGCAGGTCATATGTGTGAGGATCTACAGTTATAATGTTTCTCACCCCCTTCTGGTGAAATATTTCAGTCACTCTATCAGCATACCTCCTGAATTCCGAAATATAACCAAGGTCAAATATGAAAGTCCCAGGATAAGGTTCATCCTCACCGAGATAATTCATTTCAATCTTTGCTGCACTAAGCAATGCATATATGTCTTGCAGGAAACGATTCATTTCACGTTCTAAAGCATCGTCTTTCATTAAACCAGTTAACCTTGAAAGACCTGGATGCGAGGATATAAGCCTGGCCATTGCATCGGTAGCCTTTTGGCCCATCATTCTTTCCACACCGGAAAGTTTTTTGCTATATGGCATAAGCTGGTACATATTTCCCGTATAGAACAGGGTATCAGAAGCGGAATCAAATTCAAGCCCGCCTGACCATTTAGAGCATTCCTTTCTGAGACCGAGAGGATTCATGGTTTTCACTGTGACTGACACAATCATATCAGCTATTGCCTTCCTCTCGTTTATTTCCAGCGTGGTTGAGTCAGCTATAATCGACTTTCCCAGATGGCTTACTTTGCCGGCATTGACCCCGGCAGGGCAGACCTGCAGACAAGCAAAACAGTCAAGGCAGGAATAAAATGACTCTGATATTGCAAGGCTTGACTTTCCATTCTTATCTAATTCTCCAAGCAGTGCGCTTGCAATATCCACTCTCCCCCTGGCTCCTATTGATGATCTGAAGCCGGAAGCAGGAAGGGTCGGGCATACACTCTCACAGAAGCCACAATTAATGCACTTTTCCACTTCCTCCTGCAGCTCTTTTAATAGTTCCGTCTTTTCAATCAAAAATCTTACCCCGGTTAAGTATACCCTTCGGATCAAAGTTATCCTTAATGCTCCGCATCAGTTCTAGGTTAAACTCCGAATTCCTCTCTCTAAGCTCCTCAACAAGAAGCGCCTTCTTTTCTACTCCTATCCCATGCTCAGCCGATACAGATCCGCCATGCGATAGCACTATTTTCGCAAGATTCATCTGAAGAGAATCAACTTTTTCCATCTCCTCCCTCGATCTGGTATCAGCAAATATATTTCCATGAATGTTTCCATCACCGATGTGGCCGAAAAGCATAACCTTCAGGCCAGATTTTTCAATCAGCTCTTGAATCTCTTTAAATGCGGCCGGTAACTCAGAAGCTGGAACAACAAGGTCCGCAATCACAACGTACTGATGTTTATCGGCTCTGAGAGATAATGAGGATGAATAGAGACCTTTCCTAGCCTGATACATCTTTGCCATCTCCTCCTTATCTAATGTAACATCAATGGAAACAGGGTCAAAGGCAGATATGATCCCCTTTGCTTTCTCCAGTAACCTGGAAATGGACTCTTTTGTGGAGGCGATATCGATCATCAGGAGAAACCTTGCAGTATCAGGAAATGATATTCCATTGGCTCTCCTGACGGATTCCATGGAGAGCGAATCCATGAATTCTGCGATATATGGTATGATTCCATTTTTCTTCAGTTCAGATACAGATCTACCAACATCCGTTATTTCAGTA
>JAKAYH010000181.1 GCA_021826835.1 Thermoplasmata archaeon
AGGGAAAATTTTCTGGAACAGTTCGAGAAAGGGAAGTCATTATGTCGTTGGGAGGGATCGATCAGACTCGGCAATCAGTAAATTCAGACCTATCGCCGCATTGAATGGGACCGGTCGGGCCCATTTACAGCTATAAGTAAGTCCTACTTTCTAATGAATAGGTAGGAATCCGGTTATTTAATTAAATGGATATGAAAAACATTATGGCCTTCTGATCCATAGCTAAGACCCATTTTCAGAAGATATCTTGGAAGCTGCATGGCATGTTAGGGATATCAATCTCCTGAAACTTAGGGTAGAGACACCCGAATATTGCAGCTTTAGGAATTGGATAAAATGTTATTAAGGCGGGAATCTATTCAGATATATGGAAAAGGAAGTAGAAGTTCTTTCTGTTCAAAGATTGATTGATCTTTCAGATGGAAAGGCAGTGTATCAGGTAACTATGGCGAAGCCACACAAAATAACTGATGAAATAAGGGAAAGGCTTTCTGATGAGCAAAGGAATTCAACAGAGATTTATACTAACATCCTACAATTTACAGTCCCAATCCAAAATGGCTCGTTGTATCCTGTCGGATCGAGTTGGAAAGTTGAAATTAATAAAGATGGAAGTCTTAATGTCACACCTATAAGCAAAAAATAATTTAACGTCTAATACCTGAAACTAATTTTGGTGATATATCTTGCCCGTTGATTTGAAATATGAACTTGAATTTCCCGTAAAAGTAATACCTAACCAGCTATCTAAATTCAATGAATCACCAAATAAGAATGCTGCAATTTTCCCAGAGACTCAATTATCGTTTCTTGACATGGGAACTGCTCCTATTTTTGTAATTAATCTTCCACGCGCCATATATATTAAAGGACAGATTGCAAAGGCAGTGCCAATTCCATTCTCGGTTAAAAGAAATGTTAGAGATAGAACAACTATAATTGAAGATAAATTGACTACAATCCGCTCTGAACTAAAGAAAAAGTACGCGGGCGTTCACGATTTCAATCAAATACTGGATTCAATGATAGAAGAAATAATTTCAGATAATGATCTTCAGAGTAAGATAATTAGTCTAAAAGAAAATCAATTACTGAAAGCTTTTAGCAAATTGCTTGCTTTAAAGTTATTGCAAGAAACATTTGAAAGATTAGACAAGAAAGATAAGATAAATTTCAAGAGAGAAGCATTGAGGGGAAGTAAATTTGGGTAGATTTATTCTTGACACGAATGCACTGATCTCAATAATTGAAAAGAAGAATCCAAAGATATTAAAGCACCTAAATGAAGCGGTGCTACGTCAAGATGAGATTTCAACAACCATTCTCAATTATTATGAGCTTTTGAGAGGGGCGAGTGCCACCACTAATGCAAAGTACGGGGTAGACCTCAAAAAGTACCTGAATGAGGGCATTACCGTGATAAGCAAAATCAGCCAAAGAGATGCTCAGTCTGCCGCAGGAATTTATCAAAAAATTAGGAAAAAAATTAACGAAAAGAAGACAACCCCTAGTGATGTCGACATTATAATGGCCGCAATTGCCCTAAGTATGGATGCGACAATTGTATCACACGACGATGATTTCCATTTGATGGGAGTAAAAGTACAGAATTGGGAGAGTTGACCTCAACTTAACGCTCTAACACTTGGAATAATAAATTCATCTTATCAATTATTTTACTTATAAAATGGTTGATAAGCATAGCTAATTCAAGCACTTAATTCCAAAGGACAGGTAGGGAGTCGGTAATTTAATTAAGTGGATATCTCGTAATTCTAATTACATTCAATTTTGTGAATATTGTTAAATGAAAAAGAATTCGTCGGGTCTTTTCCTGAACTTGTCGACGCGTCCAGTTAGCCCAAAAAGACCTTGATATTCAACTGGAGTCCCAAAGAAGCCCATAGACGATTTTTTAGTCTCCACTTCAAAAGAAGAAATGGCGTCAGGATCTATTTTGTCATGTCCTCTCTCTTTTTTCCAGAATGGCTCAGCTACCAAAGTGCTCCTTATTTTTTTCATTACTTTGTTCAAATCAGAATGCTTGCCATGGATTAAGCTTCTATCTGTAATAGTTCAGCCGTCTAAAGTTATCCCTGGGAGCAGTGGAAATAAGAAGCACGGGCTACAAGCTCCTTAAATACCTGTGCAACACAGTACTATTCAACTATCCTACAAAGAAATGGTTTAAGAACTTTAAAGTGTAGGGGAAATTGGTAGTTTTACCGTTTTTATGCTTGTGAACGGAATTAGTATGGATATTAATATTAGTAACACACCGACTGCTGCAAACGATGCCCCTACAGTGTAATATGAACCTATTACTGAGAAGATGAATGCAGACAAAGGGGCTAACCCTAGCCTAAGAGTATCCATTAACGAAGTTGCCTTGCCTAATATTCTTTCTGGGATTTCTCTCTGCAAATATGTCATTAGTGGTATATTGGAAACCGAGGCCATCACTCCAATAAAGAAAGGCAAAAGTACTACGATCAATAGGATATGAACCATTCCCATAATCAAAAAAGAAAATCCAGACACAGCGAAATATAAAAATACTAATAACCATAGGTTATGTGGCTTCAATTTTCCAATCATTAAAGCTCCCACTAAGCCCCCAATAGAAAAAGTGCCAGTGTAGAAACCATAAGCCATTGAGCTAGAGTTCAGAGTTTCTTTGATGAGCGGAGCTCCAAGTACATCCATTATGATCAGAAGAGCATTCAGAGCAGTTGAAAAAATGACTATCATCAAAAGTTTGGATTTCACAAATACGAAAGTTTCACTCCAACCGCTTATATCTTCTGAGCGTTCTTTTCTTACATTAGATAAGATATTGTCTCTATGAAACCTAATAACAAGAATGAGAGCTAAGAACAACAACGTGGAGATGGAAATAATTATCAACGAATAACTCCCAATTAAGTACAAAAGAGAACCTCCTAGGATCGCACCAACACCTTCAGAAATTGTAAGAGAAATTTCTCCCACAGAATTAGCCTTTAGTAGTTTGTCTTCGGCAACAATATTGGGTGTAAAGACGTAACTTGCCATGCTACCTATCGTCATCATAAAATAAATCACCCCCATTATTGGATATAAAGTGAAAAATGGGAGTATATGCATTATCATTAAACCCATAAACAAATATGATATGAGTTCTCCCAATGTTGAATAGACCACGATTCTAATGTCATGGAATCTGTCTAATATGTGGCCAGACAAAGGGGATGAAATTAACCCGGAAATAGTTAAGCTGAACGCCACTAAACCTGTTAGGAACACAGAACCTGTAATTTCTATGGTGTACCACATAGCTAAAACTAGGGCAAAATAAAACCCAACCCTCGAAAACAATCGGTTCATTTGCAATTTATAAAAAACAAACGGTATGTCGGACATAGTGTTTAATCTCCTTTAATCTATTTAGCATTTAAGAAAACATATGAAAAATTAACGTGTGTTAGGTTTCAACAGCTGTATCGAATTCAAAAGATTAAGCCACCACACGAAATCTATAGTATCTCTTTCAATTTGTCTCCGGTCAGTATTGGGAAAAGTTAATTGCACAAAATCTATTAAGTCTTTGACACTCATGTTCGGTGAGCTTTCCTCTATTCTTCTTAATATAAATGAGCCAATTCCAAGCACATCCCTGTAGCGATTGTATTTTTCGTCAAAAACCTTTCTGTTAATGGACTTATTTTTAGGCATTTTTTTCTTTTTCTCCTTCGCCATAATTAAATAAAAGCCTTTTTGTATTTAATAATTCCTTCGGTGCTATGAAACCTAATTTGAATTAAGCACGTAATACTCGAGTAAAGTTCTTTCTCGAAGACAGTTTTTTCACATAAAGAGTTCCAATAATCGGGTTATCTCCCGCCTCTTGGAACCTGTAGGTGTTCTTCGTGCCTCTTTCAAACTTAAATTCGATCTCTTTCTTGGCCATGAATAATCATCTCGTCTGCAGATAATAATACTTCTCTAAACCATGGGAACGATTGGATTCTGTGTTAGCATAGGCACAGTTGCAAAGTAGTTATATATAGATGCATGATATTGTTATTATGTAATTCGGATCGATTCAACCTCAAGCAACTAAAGGAAAGTCTAAGGCAAAAATAATAGGTGCAGTTGCCGGAATTATAGTAGTTATTCTGGTGGGATTATTTGTTATCTATCCTGCGATAAATGGAAGTTTTGTGGTAATATCACCTCCCTCGCCAAGTAGTGTAACATATACTGAAACATTGTTACAGTCTGGAACTGTACAGTCTCTTGGTGCTGGTCAATGGATTTACCTTGAATTCAATGTCCCTTCCAATTCAACTTATGCGTATATGGGTGGTTCCTACACCTCAAATAATAATGTAGAAGTAGGCATATTGACAAGTACAGAATACGGGGCGTTCACACAGAATCATGCTACAATATCTAATGGAGTCTATTATTCAGGTGATAATGGTGGAGCAACTTTATCCGGTTTCCTCGTGACTGGAAACTACTATTTAGTCATATATGATGGCAACTTTATTACATCAGACACTGTAAGTATAGTTAACACCCTTCAGGTAACTATTACAGCCACCCCGTCATAATAGAAAATACCAACTTTCACAACGATGACCCGTATATGTGTTCAGCGGGGGGCTTATGGGAACGATCCGTATATGAGTTATGCCGAGATGATAAGGGTCAGGGGTTCCAGTCCTATGCCTCCGTATTTCATGGTGCTGTCCCACGTTTACATATATCCTGAAACGGAACTCGGCCTTTATCTGAATGAAAGGAAGAGCCTGTGGAGACGAACCTCCGTCGGGGAAGGTCACAGACATCGGCGGGAATTGAGCAAAACCCCTCAAATTCATTAGGAAAGAACCCTCAAGGTGTATAAATTTCCCGGAGCCCTGGAAAGATATCGGGACGGCTTGAGAAAATGACGTCCTGCCACTTCATGTCAGGTCAGAAAAGGGTTTTTGCTACTTCATTTCAGGGGGTGAAGGGGTTGCATGGTAAAATCATACAGCGCATGCTTCTCGTACCTGAAATACCAGACGAAAGAAGGTATCCCCAGATTCCGATCATAGAGAGATCCACTCGAAGAGACTTCGCAACTGAGAAAAGTTGAGCCTTTCCATTTAGCGCTGACCGGTACAGGGCACCGGTCCCATTTTTTGTATTTTTGCTCTATAATTCCCTTCACAATCTGCTGGTTCATTTAGCGTTTTTTTTGTCCTTGGATAAAATATTGAGGAGAGAACTGTGCGGATTTGGCTGAGGTAAACAAGTACCAAAAATAACTTGTGATGAAAAACTTGGAAAAGCTTTAAGGGTATATAACTTTTTGAAGTATAGAAACTCAAAGTTCAGTCATAAATAGGTATTGTTACTGTATCAAACAAACGAGTTAAGTTTATTCATAGTATTCGCTTAAAAGGTGTCATGAAAGAAGTCTTGTTGACTTTGAATGAATTCCAATATCCTTAATTACATTTTCCATGTCTTCCCTGCTGAATCCATGAGATATTGCAGATCTTGCTGCCATGTTCTTCAGCTTCTTCTCCTTTAATGTTTTAAAAGCATGT
>JAKAYH010000182.1:0-3671 GCA_021826835.1 Thermoplasmata archaeon
CCGATCTGGGATGTCATGAATCCATTCATATTATAATTCATGTCTCCTGAAAGGAATCTGTACAGATCAGTTATGGAGATTCATACATGCTCTACAGCGTTGAAACGATATCATGAGGTGAAACTAACGCGTTAACAACTTTTTGGATAACAACATTACCCAGTGATGATATTTTGTAGGGATACAACCAATAGTGAATAAATTTAACACTGGAGAATGCTAATTGGATATGGGATTATTTGGAAACCGCAATTTGATAATACTTAGATTTTGGCTTTAATATGAATTTACATAAAAATAAGGTCAATTCCATATATATTTATATACATAATATATACTATCTTATGGTATATGGATAGAAGCATATTAAATAGTCTCAGGGAGAGGCTGTTGGATCGAGGTTCATTACGCAATTTACCGGAAAGGACTCTTATGGAGTCAATCATCCTGAACACCTGGGGAACCAATTCATTAGAGGGGAATACGCTAACACTGAATGAAGTTACAAGAGTAATTGAAACCGGGATTACCGTCCCAAACAGACCAGTAAAAGATCTAATGGAAACTGTTCAGCTTAGTGCAGCATTAGAGGAGGTAATAAAGGGAAAACTAAGTGAGGTCAATATGGAAGGTGCATTGAATTTGCATGAGATGATATTTCACGGGATACTTCCAGATGCAGGGAGATGGAGAACGGTTAATGTAAAAATATCTGGCTCGAAGCATTCCCCGCCAAGAGTCGAAAAACTCCTCACCCTTCTCCAGGTATGGGAGAAGCAGTATGTGGAAATGGAAATGGCCCGCAGAGATGTCTTTTACCAGGCTTCTCAGATGCACTTTGGACTTGAATCAATCCACCCATTCTCAGATGGAAATGGGAGGGTCGGCAGATTATTGCTTAACATTCATTTCCTAAATCACAACTGGCCACTGGTACACATTCTTCCGCATGATAGGAATGTATACATGGATGCCCTTGAATCTGCACATACCGGTGGAGTGGAAAAACTGACAGAGTTCCTTAAGACAAATATGGCAGGATCACTTCTTTTTGCCCTTGATCTGGCTGGATCTGAGGAAGATAGGTTATTGACATTAAATGAAGCCTTAGGTGCTTTTCACAAGGATTATTCAGCAAAATACCTGGCACTCAGAATTAAGCAGGGTGAACTTCCAGGGATCATGATAAACAGCAGGTGGATGACAAGCCTTGCAGCATTGCGTCTTTATGGTGAAATAAAGGGTAGAGTTTGATATTAACACTGTCCCCCCATAAAGCGATTTACAATTTCAGTCTTAAATTTTCAAATATTAAACGAGCACCTATATCTTCATAATAACAGGGGAGAGCCAAGAGCAATCATGGCCAACTACTCGCATTGTGAAGACCTGAACATCTCTGGAGGGCAATTATTCAAGAATTTTTGTTCGCAGTCAACGCTTAGAAGTTTTCAAATCTTCTTTCTAGCCTTATGTACTTCGTGAGAGTACTCCAGTTGCCCACCACCTTGAAATGAGTAATTTTCAGAATAGTCTGGGAAAGGTTTATTTTTCTTAGTTCTAATTCGAATTGGCCCGGATTTGGAAGCTATATTTACTTTGGTGAATACTATCTGATTAAAATTTTCTAAGGTAACCAACACATCACAACTCTAGAATCCCATTCGATATCATTCTGTCAATACAGAGTAACACTAGGTTATATTCCCATCTCTCTTTCTTTGCATATTCCATGGGATCAATACTGTCGTGGTCTTTCAGATATTCGTTAATTTCCGCTGTACATTTTTCGATGTCCTTCTCTGGATAATCAGGTACAGTCATTGGCTGGATCTCTATTCCGCCCTTCATCAGAGTGTTTAATATCTTTTCAAGTCTCGTAACCCTTTCCTGCAGATCCTTGATGCTTGTCTCTCGTTGGTTATTCTGTTTAGGCTCAATATCTAGATAACGTAACCACCTTATAAGAGCACCATTTAAGTTTTCTTCAGTAACAAGTTCTCCCAAGGGAATTTTCTCCTTATTGTCTCTATGTGGTTGAGCATAACATGAATACGTTTAAATCGACCCCCTATTTATTCGAATTAACAACCTCTACCATCCTTTTGAAGGTTGTCGGTTTATCACATAGTAGAGTAACAGTTTCGTTACTTCGCTCCTTTCTAGATCTGTAAAGAAGAAGCACATCTTCAGCGTCCTTTCCTTTATCATCTAATAGGTCAATATGGATTTGACTTACGGTAATATGTCCGAATTCCTCCTCAAGAGTTTTTAACAGGTCTTCATTCAGTAAAGAAGCCAAGGAAAGTCCATGTATTAAGCCTCCAATTTCCTCTACTCTTTTTTTCGCCATCATGTGAGATAAAACTTACACGTATAAATATTATTGTTGTTATTGCTGGAAGATGCATTCAATTTATTTTTGATGCAATCAATCCGATAGTAAGATTTTTTCATTTTAAAATCATTGATTAGTTTGGTCAGGTTTCATCTATATGCAAGATCGCTCTGAGGGTTGCTTTCCTCTGCCCTTAATTTATTTCATATCTCATCAGGATAGGTTTGATTTTACTTTGCATATTCCATTTGATCAATGGTGTCGTGGTCTTTTATGTCTACGTAATTCCCTTTGATATATTTTTCTATATTTTTTTCTGGATGATGAGGCATAGTCCTTTGCTTAAATCCTGTTCCAGTCAACAACTTAATATTTGATAACTGTTGCTCCCCATTTGTATCTATGGTTACTACGGTACAGAACTATGATGACCCAAAGCAGAAGCTGAACAGTCTTAAGATCCATTCAGGAGAATTATATATAGATCTTATATCGGGACTAATTGGTTCTTATGTTCCATAGACAGCGGATAGAGAATCCTTGGTGGAAACCATTGAAGTTCTTTCTGATGCTGATTTACTGGAAGGAATTGCAAGTAGGCTTAAGGATATAAAAGCTGGAAGAATTAAAACTAATGATCGGATTTTTATGAATGAATTCTAATAATATTTTTTTGCATCATTCTTTTTTTAGGATCGCTGTGAGTGTTGCTGTTTCGTGTTCCTCATCAAACGCGATAACCCGAATGTAACAATTCTTATTTACCATAATCTGTGAAGATTCCCACTTAAAGTTTTAGCTCTATTTGAAATTTCCATAGAATTTGTTGCAGCCGTTCCTTCTTGTTCTTATGCTAACAATTGAGTATGCAGTGATTTACAGAACCGTGGCAATGCCAAGCTTCCTGGCTGTTGCATTGAGTTCCCTGTCGGCAGAACAGAATACTGTGCTTCTAGCCTCAGCGGAGGTTTCCAGCTGGATTGCGTCTATTATATAGACGTGTTGTTCAAGAACTATTTTAATTGCTTCCTTAATGATTCTACTGCTGACAGGGTGGATTTCAATCGAGGAAGACCTTTCAAGATCTTTCAGTTCATCCAGCATTGTTTGCATCCTGGATTTAGCATCAATACCGATTTTCCTGGAATAGTTGTCAAAAACAACCGCCGCCTCTCCAAGGTTGATCTCGGAAATGCAGATAACAGCTTGCCCACGATGAGCTTGATGAAAGTAGTTATCTGCGATGTCACTGTTTTCTTCCTTCACGTACCTCTTTATAAGGATGCTGGTATCAAGATAGGCGCGAGTTTCTTTCATTTCGCATTTCTCTTAG
>JAKAYH010000182.1:3681-5584 GCA_021826835.1 Thermoplasmata archaeon
TCTGGTCTCATTCTTTCTACGTCCTCACTGCTTATGTATCCGCAATCTAAGTTTAATTCCTTACATATCTCGTTCAGGAACTCCGAAACTGATAAGGATCTGAGCGAATTTTCAATGTAGTCACTGAGCGTTCTTCTTTCTTTTAACAAAGCAAGTTTTGCATTGTCCACTACCTGCCTTTCCACGGAAACGGTTATCTTTGTTTTAACCATATATATGTATATACGGTTACCTGTATTTAATCTTTCCAACCTATTGCTTCATCATTGAAAAACTAATGTTCAATTTTCAACTCTTGGAAACCCAGTTTTCCAGTTGAGGTTTCATTACTGGAGGATTACCATTTTCTAGGTATATTACAAGACTATACCTTGACTCCTTAGAACAAAATATCAAATCCTAACAGATACAATGTTTCAAAGATCATTGTCTCTCAAATATCCGGCCACAGGATTATTGAAAGCATTTGCAATTTAGGTGTCTACTGAAGCGGACTAAAAATCAAGAAGTGGTTAATAGAACTGAAACTTGGGAACTTTGATCTTGAATGTGGCTCAGGTACGAATACACAATAGTGTTGTATAACTGCATAGCTTCCCAAATGTTGTGTAATCATGAAGGATACCTGTCCTGGAATATTTCCCTGATATCATCAATGCATTCATAATACCCGCATAATGATTCTGGTTCCTCAGGACAATACTGTTTTAAGTAAACAGCTTTACTATATCGTTTTAACTTATTTTATCTATAAGGGACGGTATATTAAATATATCATTAGAAAATATATGAAACCTGGCATATGGAAGGAAGATCTGAAAGAGATTGAGATGGTCGGGCCATCAATGAAGGAGAAAGAAAGAGACCGATATATCAAAATTGGAATCTTCTCATAGATACAAGGAAAAGAAGAAGAATGGATTGAAGAATCCTTAAACGTACGTATAAAAAACACATTTGAGGAAACAGGGTTTAAAAATGAAATCAAGGGAATATATGCTGAAGGTTGCAAACGAGATCATTGGTGATTCTATGATTTCCAGCCAACAATTCATTGAAACGGGATGGAACAGTATAATCCTTGTAATCAATGGCGTTACTGCGCTTAAATTTCCACGTGATATCCGTTCGTCTGGGAAACTGGAATACGAGAGGAAGATTATCTCTCTCCTTGATGGATTTCCCTTCAATGTACCGCATTATGAAATAGTTGAAATTGAGAATGATACCGTGGGGATTTACAGGTTCATAGAAGGAATGCCTCTCAGTTCAATCAGGGATCTCGGGGAAAATCTCCTTTCCGACTTTTCAAGATATTTTGAATACATATTCAGTTTTGATCCATTAAAAATGGAGAGGGCTGGAATCATGGTAATTGATGCTGAAGGATGGATTGAGAAAGAGGTGAAGATACTGGAAGAATTCAGGCGTTCCATTGGGAAGCACGTTAATCAGGAATCTCTTGAAGACCTTTCAGAGAGAATAAAAGATATGTCGCATAGTCTTATCCCTGAAGATATTGGTCTCATTCACGGTGATTTTTACAGGGGAAATGTACTTGTGAACCCGGATTGTTCCGGGATAAGCGGGGTAATTGACTGGGGTGAATCAGGCTCAGGCGATCTGGCTTTTGATCTTGCCTCACTGTCAGTGGATTTTTCAGAGGATGTGATAATCAGGTTGATTCCTCATGGATTTAGCGCAAGAAGCAGAAAATATCTGGAAAGAATGAGAATTTATAAAAGCATTGAACCACTTTATACCTTATTCTATCTTAACAGATTCGGGAAAGATGCAGAAATTAAGAGAATATCAGAGGAATTCAACCGACGTATGCAGGGAGATGAATTTCATTAGCACAAATATGGGAATGATACCGTGAAGCATGATTCTATCAAGAGAT
>JAKAYH010000183.1 GCA_021826835.1 Thermoplasmata archaeon
TCAAATATTTTTTTATCTCTTTATTGTATATTTTAATATAGGTATGGTTCATACCTAAATATTAAAAACTCAACATATTAGAAAAGTCATAAAAATATAGATTCTGATTGATTTAGCAATTATAGTGGTATGTTAATATATATCCTTTCAGGTTTGTTTAACGATCACTATCTAACATCAACCTGGGATATGGCTAGACTACGCGCAAAATATTCCAAGGCTTGAGTCGGTTTTCATTTGAATTCTTGATTCCCTGGCTTTGTCTCCTGAAAGTAGGATGCCCCACTTTGTCACTGTAACAATGACCTTGGAAAATCGTTGCATTCTCTGCTTGAAAACATCTTCATCAAAATGCACCATATCATCCAATTCCGATGAATTTCTTAACTTCTTTCATCCAATGGTTAATAGCAATACTTACTGAAGTCAAACAGTAACAATCTTACCAAGAGCAGTTATCTCAACTTCAATCCTGCCTCTTGCACCCCGATTCACCGAGACAAGCCCCAAGTCCACAAGGCCCTGTGAATCGTCCGTGCCGTTCATGTGCCTGCTGATAAGGGATTTTTCCAACCCCGTCATCTCTGAAAGTTGTTCAAGGCTATCCACTTTACCTCTTTTCTTCGCAAGCGCATCTAGAATAGTGAGCTTAGTTTCAGAGAGGATTTTCTGGTATCCAAGCTTAAGTATGGGCAGCATATGAACTCCCTTGGGATCGATCCAGAAGGCTCTTATGCCAAAAATGAAAGCTGAGGAAATTGCCGTGCATGACATGAGCTTAGCACCCTCAGTTACATTCATGAGAAAATCGTCATATTCGTTGCAATTGTCTTTGTATACTGATTTCACTGCCTCAAGTACTTCATTCAGGTCACCAGATCTCACCACAACCTCCTCAACACTTGTCATTAGAGCGTTTGCTATCTGTTTGGTGAATTCCCTAAATGGTATCTCGATAAGGCGGGTATTCTTATCATGAACTTCTTCATGTATTATTACAAGCTTATCAATTGGAAGAAGTCTTATTCCATCCCTAATACCCTTGTATGACTGCCCGTCCGAATATATTGCAATCTGCAGTGTCTTTACCTGTTCAAGATGGTCTTCTCCCATTGATTTGACTATACATTCCGCATTATTAAACATATTTATTGAATTCTTTACCGCCATACTAATCTTCTCCCACAACGGTTGATGCATGAAAAAACCGATCAAGAATTTTGAATGTTGATATAGCATCCAAAACTGTCTTGATCTTGTATATTTTTTCAATTTGTATAATAGGGTTGATTACAACCGTTGACGGAATCCCCTTTTATACACGGTCTGAATTAGAATATTAGACTAATATGACAGATTGGGTCAGAATCTGCTTCAAAAGCTGCTCTGTCAAAGACCGTTAAGGCTGTAAAGGAGGTTCTGATAATAATTGGGCTTAGTTGTTCCATTATGGAAACTATGCCCGGAAGAAGTGGAGACATCATTATCAATGCGGCACATATTTGAAAGACATCTCATATTATGACGCTTGGTTATTGTGATGGATGTATTGCTTTCATTGTCTAAGTTTAAAAAATGGGTGGTTCAAATGGTGGAGAAATTTGATCTTGTTGTTATTGGCTCTGGGTCCGGACTGGATGTTGCAAATGAGGCTGCAAGAAATGGATTAAAGGTCGCTATAATAGAGCCTGGTCCACTTGGTGGAACATGCCTGAACAGAGGATGTATTCCCTCAAAGATGCTCCTTCATGTGGCTGATTTAGTGGAAACTATGCGCTCTTCGCGCAAGTTCTCAGTCAATGCTGACAATATTTCAGTAGATTTTCCAAAAATAGTGAAAGAAGTAAGCGCTTTTGTCGATGATGAATCCGATGGCATTGAAAAATATTTATCCACTGCAAAAAATCCTACATTGTTCAGAGGAATTGCAGAATTCAGAGGTCACAAAGAGTTGATGGTAGGGAACACATTAATCAGAGGAGGGAAGATACTTATAGCTGCCGGAGCTAGGCCGAAGATACCGGATATTCCGGGCTTGATTGAGGCGGGATATCTGACCAGCACGGAAGCTCTCCGCCTCTCAAGTCTTCCTGATTCACTGACCATAATAGGGGGTGGCTACATAGCAGTGGAGTTGGCGCATTTTTTTGGTTCCATTGGCTCAAAAGTGTATCTAATACAGAGGAGCGATAGACTGTTAACCAGAGAGGATGAAGAGATTTCCAGAAACTTCACGGTCGAATTTGCCAAGAAGCATACGGTGCTGCTTTCATCTGAACCTGAAATGATTACAAAGAAAGGGGGGTTTTATCATGTAAAGGTGAAATCTTCAGTGGAAGATAATAATACAACAATCGTAACTAAAGAATTGCTCATAGCGGTTGGGGTGACTCCAAATACTGACATCCTGATGCCTGAAAGAACCGGCGTAAAACTTGGTGAAAGTGGTTTTATTATTGTCGATGAATACCTTGAAACAAACGTTAAAGGAATATTCAGCCTTGGCGATGTCATCGGAAGCTACAAGCTGAAACACAGTGCCAACCTGGAGGCTCAGTATAGCTACTATAACATAATTGATTCAGATAATAAGATTCCAGTAAACTACAATGCAATTCCCCACGCAGTATTCACATCCCCGCAAATCGCAGGCGTCGGTCTCAGTGAACAGAAGGCAAAAGCCATGAAATTAGACTTCGTTGTGGGAAAATATAGATATATTGACACAGGAATGGGCATGGCACTGAAGGATGAATCTGGCTTCGTCAAGATTTTGATCGAAAAAACTTCACATAAAATACTGGGTTGTCACATAATGGGTACAGATGCCTCAACACTCTTGCACGAGGTGGTGGTGGCAATGAATGCCGGAAACGGAAATCTGGAAAACATAACAGGAACTGTTCATGTCCATCCAGCACTATCCGAGGTGGTACTCAGAGCGGGACTTTCAGCAAGAGAGGGACTTCAGCATTAAGATGCATCAACCGTTGAGGGAAAAACTTTAAAATGTGTACCGCACTTAATATTTGAGGTGAATAAATGTCTGAAGAAAAATTTGAATGTAAAGCATGCAACATGTCTTTTGCATCCAAGAAGGAAATGGAAGAGCATGCAGAAAAGCATCACAAGCACTAGATTCTAGTAATATAAATAATCTCTATAATTTATATATTACATTTTTTTAAAAGTTATCTCTTATTGGAGATACGCGTCTGGCCGACTATATATAGTCATTTTTAGAAAGGAAATTGATTCTAACGATTATTTTTAAAATATTCGCTTAAAACCTTAATCAAATCATCCCGACCGGCCCATTTCCATTTAGGTTTTTTGGTTCATTTCCCCTGAATAAGAGAACGGAAGAAGGCAAAATGTGCCATACTTTCTGCAACTTCCTTCGAGAATTAAAGTGTCCATATATTACTCCTTCAACACTTATTTTAGAAGCTTTTATTTCTGCAATGTTGATAACTCCAATACTCCCCAGAATAATCATTTCCAGATCTGACAAAAGACATATCACACTGTTTTTTCATTGGATAATATACATCGAGAACAAATAAATTTTATTTATTTCGTTTATGGACATAAAATAAACAATTTAGCAATATTAATGCAAATTATGCACTTATAAAAACGATAATAATAATGATAATATTTATCATCCATGAAAGCGTTTTTCAGCACGGCTTACTTTTACGGGATTCTACTGGCGGTCACGAGTTTTCTTCTCGCTCTGTTTACATATCTGCTAACCGGTACCGGTCTATGGTGGGGTGTTACAGGAGCAGAAAGCCAGATGGGGGGTGTTTTCTGGAGTTTTTTCGGATTAAAAATATCATCTCTTCCATATTATCAAGTATATCCAATACCTGTCTTCGGAAAGGCATTTACGTGGTTTCTCGTTTACGGAATAATAATAGGGCCACTTCTCGTATCTTCATTAAGGAGGGAATTTTCAATCAGGCAGGTACCTAACAGGTGGCTTTTTCTTCAGGTCTTGGTTGGAGGGATACTTATCGGATACGGCACGCGTATGGCGGGAGGATGCAATATAGGTGATTTCTACTCCGGCTTTGCAACCGGAAGCATGTGGGCATTTCCGTTCTTCTTTGCTATGATTGCAGGAATATATGCAATAATAGTAGGAAAAAGATATATGGGACGCCATGGTGTATCACTATCAAAAGTGAGGCCGACGATGATTTGGCCCGGAAGAAAGGTACAACTTTCGATATTCTGTATAACGATAGCAGTCATAGCTATAATGTTCGTATTTACAGATAACCTGGTACGATTATGGCTTGCTTTTGGCCTGATTTTCGGATCTATTGGATATCTGGGAATTCTTTGCTTCCAGACCTCGTTCCGGGAAACGCTCGGAGAAACGAAAGATCGCACGATGGCAAAGGCACTTGCAGTATCTCTCCTCGTTTTTTCCGTGATATCGCAGATAGCGATTCTTGGCTTCGGGATGCATACAAACTTCTTCTTCGATCAGAGTGAGAGTGTCCTTTACCAGACCTTTGGTGGATTCATATTCGGCCTTGGGATGGGTCTCGCATTTAACTGTACATTTAGCATGGAATGGCGTATGGGTTCTGGAAACGTGCAGGCTGTAATAACCTTCATCGGCCTGACCTTAATAGGCGCTCCCTTATACGCCATAACATACGGGTGGTGGCATTCAGTCATACCTGTCATAATAGAGCCTTCCCATTACTGGTACTTCTCTCTGTATAGATTCGGAATTCCCGGTGCGATTCTTATTGATCTCTTTCCAGTGGTCTGGCTGATATATTCAATGCACCCATCACTTTCTGTAAAAAGAAAAGCAGCCGATGTGGTCAGATAGATTTACATTCCACATCTGGTTATGTTTTCAACCATTTAACTGCTGGTTCAATACATAAACTGAATCAAAGATATATTATCCAGTTTGCAGGTATTCTGAATGAAAGCACTTCAGGAACGATAGAATAATTTATCCATTAATTGCCGGTCCGATCTGAGTCTGTTTCCATAAGTATCTGTTCAGATTTCCCAGTGATCAGTGTATAAATATTCCGAACCATAACCAGTGTGTTCATATGCAGGAATTGACAAGTCCATACACTATTTCAACAGGAAATATTATAATATTCAACGGGGATTAATAATAACTAAAATAAGAGGTTACAATAGACAGACTCTCCGCATGTCTGACTAATACTCATAATTATAATTGCTTAATCATGTAGCAACGAGGAATAACAACAATATCCTGTCAGCCAAAGTTAAAATTGGGGGAATTAATTCTGAGTTATGACAAACAAAACAATCCCCCAATTGAATAATGTTAAGACAGTTAAAAAGTTTTTCTCTTCCTCATTGAAGAATATATTCTCTTCGGATGTTAATCCACAATCAATATATTCATCAGGAGATATCATTAACGTCATAAGAAATTCAATATCCTCGAAGGAATATATTGAAACCTATGCCAGGAACCATGCTTACAATCATATTCCATCTGCTGATACAGTATTCAGGAGGATTAAAGATGTTGCATCAGAA
>JAKAYH010000184.1 GCA_021826835.1 Thermoplasmata archaeon
TTATCTCCAGGTTTTTTGTTGGACTGGGTTCTGCATTTTTCTTCTCATCTGGAATCGGCGTCCTGAACGATCTTGACAACACAAATTATTCAAGAAACATAGCAGCTTTCAATACTGCATTTTCAGTGGGAGGGGGTGTTGGAGTAATTTCTTATTCAATCGGCATTCTGTATTTCAACTGGCAGTCCTTGTTATTGTGGGGTGGGGTTCTGACTCTGATATTCACCATAGCTGCTATCATCTTAATTCCTGAATCCCCACACGCCAACTACAGATCAGATCTGATTAGAAATGTAAAAGGAAGATTAACCTCGAAACCACTTATACTTCTTTCTTTATCCTTATCAGGTTATTGGGGTTTGAACTTCACATTTGAGGAATATGAGAAGCCATTTGCAGGAATACTCAATTTTCCATCATCCATATCTGGACTAATAGGGGGCCTCACACTTTTTGCAGGTCTTCTTGGCCTGATAGTTTTTAAGAAGATATCACTGAGGAAACCATCACTGATTCTGCCAGTATTGCTTTTGATAGTATCTGTATCCATCGCATTTCAGGCTTCAGGAATTGCTCTATATCTATTCTACACCGCTGTGATTGGTGGAACACTCAGTGTGATTCTCTTCTCGCTGGAATACTCCTATGTTGTAAAATTAGAGATGGAGCAGAGATTTGTTCCCTTGGGCATCTCGATTATGAACGCAATTCAAATTGCAGTTGGGTCTGCCATAACCTTTATTTTTGGGTATTTCTTCGCAACGAATCACTATTCTTCATGGATAATGCTTGGAGCAATAAGCCTTCTTTTTTATCCACTTGGCATCAGAACAATAAAGAACGTATCTTAGTTTGTGTGCTCTGCAAGCCTTATCTTGTTCCACAATGGTATAAAAACTATGAAAAAGATTGTGCCTAATATCATAAAGGGAAACCACATCATTCTAAGATCTCCGCTATATACGGTGAGAAAAATCGTTCCAATGACAGGTGCAATCGGATAAATAAGGCCAGTCAGAACCTGAAATGATGTAAAATACTGCCCTCTCTTTTCAGGCGGAGATATTCTGCTCACAATGGTGTTTATCGATGGGGACATTAAATTCTCACCAAGAGTGATTATTATTGTGTCGATTACCAGAAACTGGAATCCCTCAAAGAACGGTAGAAGGGAAAAAGCTCCTAAATAAAGTAGGTATCCAAGATTTAATTTTACTATTTCATTTGTGGATTTAACAAGCCTGTTCATAGGAATCTGCCCAAGCGTGACAACGACACCGTTGACTGAGTAGAGTAAACCTATCTGAAAATTAGTCATCCCGTCTGCCATTTTCCAGAACAGACTCAGGGTGGTTCCCCACTGACCTAAAATCAAATAAAAGAGAGATATGAGTATTGAAGCAACAAAGAATGGACGGTATTTAAACGCATTGAACAGGTCGTTCCTGGTTGTGGTCTCATTGATCGGACGATTGATTTTATCCTTCGGAAGGTATTTCAGGTATACAGCAAATTCCAGGATAGAAGAGAAGGCGGTTATTAGAAAAATATATCCAAAACCTATGCCTGCTATAAATCCTCCTATGGATGGACCTATGGAAAATCCAAGATTTTGAAAAATCCTTACCACGCTGAATGCAGAATCCCTTTCGCGGAATGAAGTGGCGTTTGATATGAGAACGTTGTCCGCAGCACCTATAATGTTCATCAGCGGTTCGCTGGCAATCAGAAGAATATAAATTATGTATACAGAAGCACTCATGAAGACACTTATGGTTAACACAAATAGGAGCGACGTGAGAAGAACACTACTGTAAGTTATGATCTTTCTTGGTCCTCTTTTATCAATTAAAACGCCCGAAACCAGCGTCAGAGGTAATGATATGATCGCCATCAGAAAAATGACAACACCAATGGTAATGTATGGAATCCCCCTCTCCTCTAACAGGTAAAGCGGCAGAAATATCCACATCTGTGATCTTGCCAGAACCCTGATGAACTGATTAAGGGAAACGACCATTATCCCCTTTCTTCTTAAAATATTCAAAGTGGAACTATTTTCCAATATTCACCTGAACGCATATATCATCCGTGGATATAATGAACACCAAAAAGATCGGACTTTAATATATGTTGTTAACCAGAATTATTTTGGCTCACTTTCAGACAATTCTCATGCTGGATTGTATATACAAATGGGATCACTTGCCAGTGGGTTTCCGGTTTGGGCGTAAGCTCTTGGTCTGGAACCTCCACAAATTTCAAAATATTGGCATTTTCCACATTTACCGGCATATTCGTTTTTTTCATAAAGTTTCGAAAGCATGGGATTCTCTAAAACGCTGTGTAATTCACTCTTCCTTATATTTCCAATAACAAAGGGAAATAGGCCAGAAATCATGACATTGCCATCTGAGGAAACAAACAGCGTTTTTATTCTCCTTCCGTTTTGAGGCTTCTTGATCGTCTTTCTAATATCAATCCCTACCAGTTTCTCCGTAATAGAAGCTAATTCGTTGAAATAGATTCCTCCGGTAATTGTGTCTGAGTTGGCCAATTGCTCCTTAATCCTTCTGTATTCCGGCCCTTCCACAGTTCTAATACTAATATTCGTATTTGATTCTACTCCATACAAAAATTTCAAAAAATCTTCAAACTGTTCACGGTTAATGGATTTTTCCGAAACCCCACGGCCAACATTGATGAGGAAAAATACCTCCCACACCTTCACATTCAAATCCAAAAGAGTTTTCAGTATTGCCGGAAAGTCAAAGAAATTTCTCATCATAACTGTAGAATTCACCTGTAATCTCATTCCGAGGTCTTTCGCCATTTCAATTATGGCAGTTGTATCTCTAAAGGATCCTTTTTTCCTTCTGATGGTGTCGTGCATAGCCGGTGTTCCGTCAATCGACATAGATAACGATCCTATCCCGTTTTCATTAAGAAAGTCAAGTAACTCGAAACCTAGTAATGGACTGGCAGGAGGGCTGACAGAAAATTTAATTCTTCTCATATTCAAGTATTTTATAACAGGAATGAAGTGAGGACTCATGATCGGGTCTCCTCCAGTTAAAATGACCACACACTTATTGTTGATTATTTCCATCTCATCTATAATTCTTTCAATCTCCATTAAATTCAAGTCATCCGGATCAGGCGATTCTATGGAGCTGGCTCTGCAATGAATGCAAGAATACTCGCAGGCTCGTGTCATCTCAATGAATAGTAGATCTGGTAAATATGTCATAAAAAGTCAAGAGCAAGTTATAAAATAATTTGATAAGCTTATATGTACGGAAATATGGGTGCATTTGGGAAAAATCTTTATCTGTCTGACACATGGCATACCTATGGCACTTGATGACTTCATCTATGGTTTTATAGTGGGTGCTATTGTGTTCGTACCTTTAGTTTTTGCTGTATCATATAAGATTTTTGAAAATATGAATATGAAGAGTGAAAGATCAGCCAGGAGTATTGCCCTCGAAATAATAAGGGAGACAGGGATGGAAAACGAAAATGTCTCAAAACTTTTAGCGCAGAATGTGTCTTCTTCCACGGAGACGATTCTTGAGAAAAAGCAGGCAGAAATTAATTCAGTCATAAAACCACTAACTGATTCACTAACGCAATTTCAAAAGAAGGTTGAGGAAATTGAAAAGTCAAGAATTGAGGACACTACCAGTATAAGGGATCTTTTAAGAGAAATGGCAGTTGCAAATCAAAGAGTATCGGATGAGGCTCAGCATTTGAACAATATTCTGAGGAATTCTGTGAACAGGGGGAGATGGGGAGAACTGACCCTACGGCGTATAGTAGAAATTACTGGACTTAAACCAAGAATTGATTTTGAGGAACAGGTTTTTCTCTCAAACGAAGCCAGGCCTGATATGGTTGTTCATTTACCGGGAAACAGAGAAATTATAATCGATTCGAAAGCTCCGTATAAGAAATATCTTGAATATATGGAATCCGATAACGAGGGTCTGTCTAAAAAGTTAATCAAAGAGTATGCAGATGACATCAGAGAGCACATAAGAAACCTGGGAAGCAAGAAATATACGTCCCAATTAAGAGGGTCTGCTGATTTTGTCGTAATGTTTCTCCCAGAGGAATCCATGATTTCTGCTGCCATTGCGGGAGACCCTAATATTTTTGAGTACGGGATATCACAGAATGTTATAGTTTCTACTCCAATGACACTTATTGGCCTCCTCAGGATTGTGAATTTAGGGTGGCAGGAGAGGACCATAATGGAAAACAGTGAAAATATTTTGATACTGGCTAAGGAGCTTCATGAAAGGCTGAGGCTGCTAATGGATAAAATCGGTAACCTGGGCAAAAGTATTGATAATGCTATGAAAAATTATAATGGAATGATCTCTACGTTTGAATCCAGAGTGATCCCATCTATTAGAAAACTTGAAGATATGGGAAGCATGAAGCAAATCAAAATTGAAATGAAACCTTTTGATGAGATAGAAACAATGAAAGAAGATCGGTGGGCTTAAACTCTAAATGTACAGAAATATTGTAAAAGTCGACTCAAATCAATTAAAAATCATATTTTTCTCAATTGTTATAAAAGTCTATATCGGGATATTTGAGAGAATTCTTTTCAATCGATTTTTTCACTGGAAATAGAATATCTCGTTTTAAGTGAACAAAAGATATTGTCCTTCTATTAATAACTTTTAGAAAGTATTATGTGATTTTCGTAATCAAATAGAAAACAATTTTAAACATTAATTCCATATCACATAGATGACAGGAGAACAAGATCCATCAAGAAGAGGTTTTCTGAAGGTTCTCGTCGGTCTTTCTGCAGTAGTTGCAGCAGGTGGCCTTGGAAAAGGTGTAGTACAAAATCTTGTAACTCCATCTGTTGGTTTGACGAGCTTTCCTGAAACACAGCTATACTGGGTAAACCCCAGTTCAGGTAACACGGCGCCGGTGCCTTTAAAGTCAGAAGATTTTCCCGTTGAAAGTCCCCTTATCTGGATTTATTACTACCCCTTATCTGATGAGCCTAATTTTATAATAAAGTTCAGTACAAAGGTAGAGCCAGTCACTGTAACCATTGATGCCACTGGTACGACATTTCCATCTCCGGGTGGAGTAGGTAAGGATTCAAACATAGTATCTTTCAGTGCCATATGCCAGCATCTGGGATGTATTCCTCCGGTAATTCATTACTCTCCTAAATCGGAATACAGCGCACTTCCCGCAAACGTGCAGGCGGCAATAAAATCTGAAAATCAAAATGGAGACCTTGATCATGGCGTGATTCATTGCAATTGTCATGGAAGTACATACAATCCATTTATGGGAGCAGGCATTGTTACACATCCCACATACAGGCCCTTGCCAAATGTAATATTGAAGTGGGACCCCATAACAGATTATCTCTATGCTAAGAAGCTGATTGGTCCAGTCGTCTTTGGACATCCATCAGATCTCACGGGGGGCAACGCGATTTCTAATTTGAAGAAAGCCACAGTATTCAAAATGAGTTCCAGCTGAGGTGCTACTATGAGTATAGAT
>JAKAYH010000185.1 GCA_021826835.1 Thermoplasmata archaeon
AGAACCTGACGGCATAGAAGAACTGGTTTTCCAAGAATATTTAATGGGCGGACGAACTATTGCTCATGGTATTCCATTAATGTTTTAAGGGAATACCGACCGGTCCATTTCTTCATTCCTTAATGGTTCTTCTGAGTAAATCTCCATAGATGATTGAAAGGTAAACATAATAAAGTTATCGATGATCTTGGTGCCAGGGAACCAGAATGGCATTCTCGGGCAGATTTACACGATGGATTCCACTACTAATTGTTTCAGTTGTTGATTTCCTCATATTTGTATCAGTTTTATATTTTGTACCCAGTTCGTCCCCTTATTACACTCCACTTTACTACTTAGTAGGTGCACTCACTTTCGCTGCCATAATTCTTACTGCTCAATCCGATAGATTTAAAACGGGTTTTCGAAGAAAAGTAATTTACAGATCAAAAAATGCCAAGCCAAATTTCATTTACAGCAATATAATTGATGATCTCGACACTGATATTTATAAGCAGAAACTTAAGGAAGCATCCGACCTCTACCTTCAAGGAAAAATAAACTCAGAAGAAGAATTTTTTGAAGCAGTGGGTGAGCATACCCCAAAGGAAGATCGTATATTCCAAGTTCTTAAGCGAGCAAGAGAGGAATTGAAAAAAATGTGAAAGTATAATTCCTAAATTCGATAATTAGGGCTTTGGGTGATATAAAAGTCACATAAAGGGAATGATTCGTGATACATACTTTAGGAAAGTTACTATACTTTCTCATTGCCTTTTTCGTTTCAGCGTTGGGTCATATCTTGTTTAAATTTGGCCCTCTCTAACTGTTTACTTATCTGAACTCCAATTTACAGGCTAACAATATTATGAGAATAGAAACTGGTGTTAACACATATGATTCTCTTATCAATATGTTACATAAAGACAAGCAATCCATAATCTGATTATGTTGCATCCCCTTTACATACAACAAAAATAAGGTGTATTCTTAGATAACTCTTGGTGCTTCGTTTATGCTATCCATAATAGTGCTCTGATCAAAGGAAACCTGTAAACGAGAGAATGTTATATCTCTGATAGTGTAAATCGACTTTCATGTCGATCAAAAAGATCCTGAACCAACTCAAACAATGATTAGTGATCAGTTTCCAATTGAAATAGAGGGGAGAATTCAAGGTGGATAAAAAAACTGCAGAAAAACTGAAAAAGGCTCTCGTCCCTGCTTTGATGCTAGGATTTACTGTTGCTTTCCTAACATTTCTTCTCAATCTGGCTGAACATGTTCTGATTATATCACTTGGGGCCAAGTTCCTTATATTTGCATCATTCGGATCTTCGGCGTTCATAATGTATATGATGCCTGAGAATGAATCAGCGAGGCTAGGCAAATTTGTGAAGAGTTACCTTGCTGCCGGTATCATAGGGTTTCTATGTACCTTTCTTGTGCCATACATCGGTCTTTTCTATGCCATAGCAGTTGT
This sequence comes from Thermoplasmata archaeon, assembly GCA_021826835.1. Next base: position 1,463 of record JAKAYH010000185.1, read on the forward strand.
TGAGGCAGTAATAGCATTGACACTAGTATCCATTGGGGCAAAACATCCCCCTGCCGCAGCTATCGGTATTGTGTTTCTCATAAACAGGGTAGGAATCTACGGGATTCTCATCATTATTGTTGGTGTCCTTACAGTATCTATTTTGACTACTTTGCTTCATAAGTTATTCTATGAGGCGGAAAAAGAATTGAAGAAGATACCTTAAGGAAAAAATCTCAAACTATAAGTCATAAAATTAGAATAAGTGCAGAGAATGTTGATAAAACTGAAATGTATAATAACCGTGACTTTCAATCCTTCAATAATTCCGTTATATTGATTCATTGCACCGTTTTCAACCATTCAGAAATATTCATAAAACTTTGATTAAATAAATTAAATAACGGAAAAACAGGGTTTAAGGTAATGATTGAACGAAGATTGTGTCACTATTTCAAAATGATATGGTTCATGGCGAAAAAAAGCGCCAATATAAATGCGTTAAAATAGGACCTTAATTTCAAAATAACTGTAAAACGTCTATTTACAATACAAATTGAAAAAGGTATTAATACAATCCGTTGAATTACGGTATGAAGCGGGTGTGGTGTAGCCTGGTAACACGCGAGCTTGCCAAGCTCGTGCCCCGGGTCCGAATCCCGGCACCCGCACTGAATGAGATTTGTTCCTGAAAGTAATTTTAAGAAATGAGCTATAGAGGAAGATATTCGTAATTTGCCACTACAAAGAATGCCTTTCCACGATGTCATGATGTTACACTTTCCATAAGCATTCTCAGAGCCTAAAAGAATGACATATTATCGTCGCAACGCGTCAGTCTCGAAAATCACACCGTGATAGCATAAATACTGTATATTAATCAGATAATCTGATTCTCTTGATGCTGGCTAAATTATGAATAATGGTCTAGCTTGTTTATTTTTCACGCCAGAGCAATATTTACAACATTTTACCAATAATTTTCAGTTAAGTCTTATGAGCGTGTCTGTGCTTACAACTCCTTCGATATCCCTTATGGCATCAACTTCCCTGTTTATGGCTTCAAGAGATTCTGCAATTATTCGAACGGAATAATCAAAGATGCCTGACCATTCGTAAACTTCAGGATATCGTTCACGCAATTTTCTTAGAACCTCATCGGAATATTCAGGATCGGTCTTTATCATTATTATGGATACGAGAGTCTCTCCACCAGGAATGACAGTAAATCCCTTGATGCTGCCACTGGCAACCATCTGTGCAATTCTTTTTCTTACAGTGCCTTCTGATACGCCTATTTCCCTTGCTATGGCCGTATTGCTTGACCTTGCATCCTTGACCAGTATGGATAAAATCTTCCTGTCAGTGCTGTCCACTTATGGTGTTAGTAATTTCAACTTAAAATGTCTTTTCAGTCTGCCTAAAAAAATTCACTTTAAAAGTTGGAAAACTTGTTTTCAGATTCAATATCAGGTTACGAAGAGCGCGTAATATGCCAAAGCTTACCTGTAAAGCCCCTGTTCTTTGCTGCTATCTGACTTTGGCTTCTGTATAAGCTCCTTGGGAACCTTCTGCGGTCTGATAATATTGGTGGCCTGGACCATATACATGGGGAGGCCGGTGTTAACATCGTTTCCCATCCTCATTATTGAAACGATTTCCATTTTGATTTGAATTACAGAACCATCCTTGAGTTTAACTGTAACCCACTTCGGTTCCTCTTCAAGCTCAAATTCGACAAGTTCCCCGCCCTGGGGAAAATTACCGGGCATAGACATAGACTGTAATGCTTTCACCTATTATATTTATTTCAAATGATGAAGTGTGATGGAATGATCTTTATACTCTCTTTAAATCCCTCCAACGAGCGAGGGTAACTAAGCTTGGCCAACAGTGCAGGACTTAAGATCCTGTCCGGTAGCGGTTCGTGGGTTCAAATCCCACCCCTCGCATACATCTGTGTGTTTGGAGGCAGGTACCGATTAATGGTATGTTTTTGATTGCATGGAGGGCGGAGAGGAGTTGATACTAAAATGAAGACAGAAGAATTCCTGAGCATCTCGCTAAGAGAGATTTCAGAGGTAATAGATACGATCATTTCAAGTCGAAACATTACAGAAGAAAACTTGCTCATTCTCAGGAATAAAATCAGATCAAGGATTTTTGTTGTTGAAACGAAAATATACCCTGTTATAGATCAAAAAGGAAAGGGAAGGATCCGTGGATTCGAGGTTGAACATGCTGGTATGCTGCAGATGCTTGACAGGATAAGGTTTTATATTGAAAGGAATATGACTGAGAAGGTCATTGACAGGCTTACGAGCTTAAAGAAGTTCATCAGTATACACAATGAGCTGGAAACAAAATTCATACATGATCTGGATTCAACTGTAACTTTGCCAAAAGCAAATGAGCCGGAACTGGAGGCACTTAATTGCATTCCTCCAGAAGACTGGAAACCAAAATATAGTCTAGAAGGAAACTTTCGATAGTTCATCCCTTCCTTAATATTTGAATAACGTATCATAAACGTGAAATCTCAATTTAAAGGCAGGACTGAATGTAAAATCTGCCTAGTATTTGCAGAATCCTTCCCGAAATCTATTTTTACATTATTATTGGAAGGCATTATTCTCCATGATCAAAAAATTAATCTTAGAAATCAACACGCGTATGAATATTGAGGTACATGATAACAATGCCCATGAACCACATATTTAGAAATATTAATTAATTCTTGGTACAAGTGGGAAACGGTGCCGCTGAATACCTTAATAACATCTGTATTTTCTAAACCTAATAGCAGGGAAAAAAGAGACTTCAGGTTTTAATTTCCATATAGCAATAGTTCATGCAACGTAAAGTCAAAACATCCCATTCTAATCCTCCCATCACATATCCTTAAAGCTTGAAACATTAAAAATATCAAGCTTCCATGATGCATGTGTTCGAATAACTGTGTAGAGAGCACGGAAAAATCCGGGCAAACATATGTCAGGTACCACCGTTGAGATGTAGAAATATTTCCCATACATTTTTTGTGGCATACCGAGTGTTACAACAGATTCCTTTGATGCTTCAGCTATCAGGGCCCTTAGAACTGGATTGGAAAATGATGTTTCGTAAATGCGGTTTTCTGCAGAGATCTCATTAATCCACTGTTTTTTCCCCTGCATCAGTGAAAACTTGTCATAAAATACAGCACGAATTTCATCTTCCATGACATACTTCATCTCCCTGTACCAGCTGACACCAAGATTGGATATGACCGGATCACCGATCAGGTTTATTTCCTGGTTAGGCACGGTTCCCTGTATTTCTATGTAGGTGAGAGGCAATACGGACGAGACACTCCTGAAAGATCCCTTTATCCCGGGTGTTTTGCCAAGGAATCTTATGGTGAAACCCTCTGTGTCCACAATCTTTTCCCTTATGATTCTTGTCAGAACATCCTCATCTGCTGAATGGAACCTGAAGTGAATAAAGTGGAACCCGTGATGAAATACAACTGCATCTATGACCACAGAAGGAACCCCGTTGAGCGTGGTGAATATTTCCAGAAAATTAGTTCCGGATATGTCCACCTTCACCTTAACAGAATCAGATGTTATGATTGTTTCATAACTGGAAAGTTCCTTCATGTAGAATGAATCATCATGCTCTCCTTTTGGAAAATTAATTATGATGAAACCACCGTCCTTATTTACCCTGATCCTTTCAGCAGCAACGATGTTATTGGTTCTCAAGAACCTTGTAATAGGCAGGTCGTTGTAAAAGGAAATGATGCTGTATCTGTCCAGAAAGTTATCGATCTCATCAATGAGCATGAGGAGGAGAAAAGAATCCAGCTAAAATAACTTTTGAAATTATTTTCAGGAACATTTTGGCCTTCCTGATCATAAAATCCCTGCCACTTCATTATTTCTGCCAAGCAAGGGATAGATATAATCCAGAAGCCCGTAAATGATCTTTAACCCATCCGCTGTCAGGTTGTAGTAGACCTCCCTTCTTTTTCCCACAATGATGGTCTTTTCCACAATACCTGCAGAAATGAGAAATGAAAGTGTTCTGGAT
>JAKAYH010000186.1 GCA_021826835.1 Thermoplasmata archaeon
GGAGACGTCCTGCCAGCCGTTCCTTGCATTGAGTTCATGCATGAATGCGATTAGCTCATTCCTAATGATTGTACCATTTGGTGTGTAAAGAGGGAAGCCAGGCGCCCGTTCGGAGCTGAACACGAAAAGATCCATTTCCTGACCCACCTTGCGGTGATCCCGCTTTAGGGCCTCCTCACGCATCTTCAGGTAATCCTTCAGTTCCTTATCCGACGGAAATACTGTACCGTAAATTCGGACAAGCTTCTCTCTTTTCTCGTCACCCTTGTAGTTGGTGGAAGCCAGGGAGAGCAGCTTCACATTTTTGAGGTAACCTGTCGATGGCACATGCGGACCTGTGCAGAAGTCCTTGAAGTTCCCCTGCACATATATGGATGACTTGGAGCCATCAGGAACGTTGTCTCTTATCTTGTCGATCTTGAAAGGGTTGTCATGGAATAATCGTAGGAGATCATCCTTTGATTTTTCCTCCCTGACAATAGGTATATTTTCCTCTGCCAATTTCTTCATGGCCTTCTCAATATTCCCCAGATCCTCAGAGGAAATAGGATCCATCATTATGTCATAATAGAAGCCGTCTTCTGTCGGAGGACCTGCATTAAGGCGTGCTTTTGGATATATCTGGAGGGTTGCCTGTGCCATAAGATGCGCGGCGGAATGCCTGAGTATCCTCATGCCATCCTTAGAGTGGACATTGACTGGCTCGAATGTGCCATCTGAAGGCGAAATACTGGATAGATCAAACAGTGAGCCGTTGAACCTTGCAGCAACGATCTCGCCGTCCTTGCGGCCTAGTGCGTCCGCAAAACGTTGTCCTTTCTTGATCGGAATCTGGGTGGATGATTCGTGCATAACGGTGCAATAACCTTCATTATATATATTTATTTGAAGGAATGAAAGCGCAGCAAAGAAGATAATAATCTAAGAGTGGCTGAACAATGTCTACGAATATGCTTATAAACAATGTGGCAGAAATGCAACCACAAGCAGGCGGGATCTATTGCAGTATAGGGATCTTATTGGCTTCTTTAGCTGGTATGTGCAAGAATACAAATACCTTCCATCAAACCAGAGTGGAATTTCCGACAAAACGCCAGTTTTCTAATCAGTACGAATGAAATCTTTCATTCAACAGTCAAGAAGGACTTACGTGATATTACAAACTTGGAGGTTTCGACATACGAAAAAGATGCGTATCAAGTAGCAGGGAAGGTAGTTCTGAAGAACCATGTAACACTAATTTCAAACAAAACAATAGTTTTGAATGGCAAGTAAGTCTACGTGCTTACGTATTCATACCACCTACAGTAAATTACCTACACTATTATACGTCGCAATATATAGTTCGAATCCTGTAGACTCTTAAGAAGGCACAACATTAATGGTAGCATTGGATAGGCAGGTTAGAGTATTGTTGATTATTTATCGGAAACTTTGCGAACTAAAGATAATTTCGTGAATAATCAAAGGCCTGAAACAAATAGAAAAAGTTATATATGATAATAAACATCCTTTATAAATAATGAACGATTCTAAATTGGGATCTGCTTGCGGGCTTGGAGTTGTGGGGGCCGTTATTCTGCTCTTGTCTGTCCTTTTCTCTTTTATTTCATTTTTAGTTGAGTTGATATCTTGGGTCATAAGCGTCTTATTGATACTAGTTGCGCTGAAGTATATTGCGGAAGCGTCCGGCGAGAAAGGAATTTTCAATAACTTTTTAATTGCTTTTGTTTTTGGTATCCTAGGTTTTCTGTTAATTTTATCCCCGATTTTAGCACCAACGAGCCCTATTGGGATAGCTTATTATTCATCTCCTCTATATTTCCTTGGAGCACGCTGGATTGTGGCACTGATTCAAGTGTATTTCGCATATGAAAGTTTAGTGGCTATAAACAAGAGCTTCAGAGTTCAGATGTTTGTAACAGCAGCAGAATTCAACATATTTGCTGCGGTAATATTAATTGGAAGTATATACCTTGCAGTTGATGTAATATACACTATAGTACTGGTAATCTCTGATTTGCTTTTAGCTTATGCTTTCGGCTTACTTGCTCAACAGATAGGTGTTCCATCTGCGTCTAATGCAGAAGGGCGATTTTCCTCTCGGGATAATCAAAATAATTCTTCATCACCTGTTTCCCCGGTTCCAGCTGTGTCATCTAGAAACCCGAATTATGGGGATAAACATTCAAATAGGGACTTTTCTTCGTCCGGTTCCGACAGTATTCTGGACGCTAAAAGAAGCAAAGGAGCAAGCAAGAAGAAGTTTTGCGTCAGATGCGGGATTGAGTTGCCTTTGAGCGCCACTTTTTGTTCCAGATGTGGTTTTAAGCAATAGATACATTAAACACTAGACTTCCGCAAAGAAGGCGGGACCTCAACCAGAAGAAAACATGTTTATCAGAATTAACCAGAATCCATTCATAATGTTTGTGTAAAGAAAGTTCTCAGTTCATAGGGATAGCCATCACTATGAATGCTTTATCATCTGTCAAGAAAGGAGTGTTATTACTTTCTCTTGGACCTCACGAACACTAATAAAGAAACTGAAGCACCAAGAATTACAGCTACTATAATTAAATAATAATACCAGGTGACTCCCTGGATAGGATTTGGTTGAACGAAATTTATAGTCTTTGAGGGGTTAAAGATCCATGTAAGTAACGGATCTCCTCGTACTAGCCCGGTAACTGTAAGTATGACACTTAAATTGTTAGTAATAGTTACCGAGAAATTATGGTACTGGCTCCCATTTAAGTATACCCTGCTTGCGAGTAGCTGAGTTACTGTTAGATTGTCGATTGCTTCAAATGGAAGGTAAACAAAGAGAGTACCGTTTCCGGATGAGAAGTATGTAATGTTTACGACCCCGGGAGAAAGTGAAACATTCTCTACTGTCAGGTAGATTCCTGTTGCTTTCACACCCAGGTATGTAACTGATGATGTTGAAGCGGGAGTTGACTTGAGTGATACATTCATTTCTAAGTCTGAATTGACGCTTATGTTCTCTGTGATCGGGAAGTAACCGGGTGAATAGAATGAGATTATATCGTTCCCTCTGGGTAAACTAACCATGTAATAGCCTGATGAGTTTACGTAGGCAGAAAAGCCATTTACTGTTACGGAGGAAGTGACTGGGTTGACAAAGCCAGTTATGTTGAATGAATACTGTGATTTCTGAAGTGAAATATTGAACCACGCAGATTTGCCGTTGTCGATGGCAACATAGGAACTAAATGGCGAATACCCGAACGCGAATGCAGTGAGATAATAGGTTCCTGGTGAAAGTGTAATGTTATAGCTACCGTTATCCGTAGGTATTGGAGTGCCGTTAGCTAGGATTACTATGTTATAAGGGCTGACGGTTCCTCTCAGCTCTCCAGATGAAGCTAATTTCACTAACGAAATGTTGAATTGGTAGGTCATGGTAACGGCCGCATAAAAGTAATTTGAATAAGTTTTATACCCGGAATGCGTGACATTTAGGAAGTAATAACCGGGTTGAATGCAACCCATATAGGACGTATTGTTTGCAGTGAAATGTTCGTATCCAATAGTTACCGCGGACCCGGTTGGAGAGATGTTTAGGGAAACAACAGGGCTTGGTTCAAACTTTACTGGAACGTTCAGATCAGTGCCACTAACGGTCACTGTTGATCGGTCTGGAATTGAGGTGTAGTATCTTGATTCTGCAGAGTAGGAATAAGTTCCATTTCGCAAACTGAAGCTTATAGAATCAATCCTGGATTTTTCAAGAATACTTAGATATTTTCCAGCTATCATGGCATTGATTGAAATGGACCAGGTTAGGTTAGTTGCATTTCCAAATGGCAGACCGGATTCAACAAAGGTCACATTGTAAGTGGTAACATTGAAGAAAATGTCTATTACGATGTCAAGGCCATCAACAGTGAGGTTTCCAGAGTCAAGCGATGGGGTCCAGCCAGGAACCACGCCTACCGAGAAGCCATAAGTACCGTTTGAAGCATAGAATACGATAGTAGAATCAGTTGAAACACTAACTGAACCGTTAAATTCTATGGACCACTCGTTACCTATTGGAAGACCTGACTCGGAGAATGTCACACTATACCCAGATTGAGTAAAAGTGATGTTTATTATCATATCTTTACCATTTACTGTCAAAGTGCCATAATCCGGAGAAACTGTAAAATTGGATATTGCATGAACAGAATAGGTGTAAGTTCCATTAGGCACTGAAAAACACATATCACTTGTGTCTGAGGTGTTAGTCACCCCATCAAAAGTCACGGACCATTAGGTGTATGCAGATAGACCCGTCTCTGAAAATTCTACAATATAAGTGAATGGCGAGAATACTATCTTTTCGGTTTCGCTCCCGCCAGCGATGGTAAATGTGCCAGATTGTGGCTGAGCGATATACCCGCCTGGTTCAACTATTTCGTAGCTATAGGTACCATTCAAAACCGGAAATATTATTATGCTAGTTGAAGAAGTACTCAATGTTCCGTTTACATATACCCCCCATGACGTACCCGAGGGAAGACCAGACTCGGTGAATGATACTTGGTATTTATCATGAATGAAGTCGATTGACTCTGTAACAGAGCTTCCGTCCACTATAAAGGATCCGGAAGCTGGAGAAGGATACAAAGACTTATTGGATGCAGAAACTGTGAATGAATATGTTCCATTTGTCACGCAATATCCAAAGAATTGACCTGCACAGATTGCATGCGAAAATACGACAGTACCATCCCAGCAGGGATTTGTCAGATTAACATACCAAGTCGCTCCAGATGGTAATCCAGATTCAATGAATGTTAGTTGATATTTTACGGGATAAAAATATATATACTGGGTAAGGGGGCCATTAACTGTAAACGAACCAGATGATGGACTAGGTGCCCATGTCTTGTTTGTTGTTGACACAGTATAAGAGTATGTTCCATTTGCGAGGTACAATACATAACTTGGGGACGTCAGAGGACCAGAATTAACGCCATTGCTAAGGTTCAGGCACCAAGCGGTTCCTGGCTCAAGTTGAGTTGAGGAAATACTGGGCAAACCACTCGCAATGAGTAACACCCTCTCTGTATAATTTTGTGTATTTTCCCTGGAAACGGCATTTGTAGAATGTTGGTTAGCAGCTAATTTTAGGTTTACTCTTGAACCGTTGCTTGCTGGAAAGATATAATGAGAAGGATAAATTAAAGCAAATGAAGTACCCAGTAATAATAAAGCCAACGCGATGGCGATTATCCTCAAAATAATGCGCTGCACAACAGAAAAATCTTTTTGACTTTATTAATATATGTAACACTTCAAGTGTTGTTTATGGACAATTCTATAGAATGTGGGCATATATATTTAGATAACGTATAAAGCCAGAAACCAATATTAAGACAAGTTCAAGAGCAGGTCATTATTGAAACAAGGATTGACAATTGATGTAGACCTTTAAGACAGGAGATTCACACTTTTCAGTCCTGTGAGTTTTTCAATATTAATTCAAACTCA
>JAKAYH010000187.1 GCA_021826835.1 Thermoplasmata archaeon
ATCGGTAATTGTAAATTCTGGTTATTTATTTCACTATTGGTTTTGGCACGGAATAATTTTTGCTTTTTCAAGTGGACAGGGAATTGAGAAATTCCTGTCGCTAAAATTTTCAACATTTGCGATTTTATCTTTTTTACATCTAAAAAATAAATTTCATTTCCCCCTATAGTACCTTTTGAAATTAACATATTACAAGACACATGAAGAAATTAATAATTAAAGATAAAAATCTTTGCTGTCAACTTCATATTATTGAGAGATCATTAAATTTATTACTTCATGGAAACATAATAATTGTTCATAATGAAATTCTCGTTATAAATTCTTAAAAGTACTTACTTTGACATTCACAGTACTGTGTAAAATTACAAACCCACTTCTCTTCATATTATTTATCGATAGGTACAAATCACAAACTCCTTTTTTTTACTTTAAGCTTGTTATTGGAAATAAATGATGTGTCGTACCCTGCAAATGGAACTCTTACTTATAATGAGTTTCAACATTATTTTGTTCAACCTCTCTAAATAGTTTAGGATCAATGTTTGATCTAAATCAAGCAAAAATTGTGTCAAATCATAATTTTTCCATACATTAATGGGAGAATTTGTTAAGAACTATTCCCCGTTTAATAATTATGAAAACAGTTGCAATAGTTGGAGGAGGGAGTGGAGGTGTCAGTGCTGCCAATCATCTGGCATCGAAGCTAAGAAGGGAGATTGAGGATAAACTTGTGAGGATAGTTCTGGTTGAGGGAAGCAAAAGGCACTATTATCAACCTGGATTTCTTGAAATAGTATTTGATTTAATGCCACAACAGGCTACTTACAGGAATATGGATAGAATGTTAACTAAAGGCATAGCTTTGATATCTGAATATGCCACTATGATAGATTTGAAGAATCATTTTATTAAGACAGAAAGGCAAAAAATCGACTTTGACTATATAGTTATAGCTACGGGGGCATCGTATAATTATGATGCAGTACCTGGGTTGGAAAGTGGCACATACAATTTTTACAGTCTTGATAAGGCGCTTGAATTAAAGACTGCACTTAATCATTTCAAATCTGGTAAAATATTAATGGGTGTTTCTTCCATGCCTTATAAGTGTACCCCGGCCCCCCTTGAAGCAGTTTTTCTGCTCAATGATTATTTCAAGAAAAGAGGCATCCGTAATGATGTTGAGATTGAGTACATATATCCCATACCAATGGCATTTCCAGACAAGGGGGTTTCCGACGTGGCACTTAAAATGTTCGAAGATAAGGGAATAAAAAGCAAACTTGGGTTCCGACTAAAATATGTGGATAATGATTCTCATGAATTTGTTAGCGAAGATGGAGATAGAACCAGGTTCGATCTGGCAATTGTCACTCCTCCGCATGTTGGAAATAAACTGATTGTCGATTCTAAAATTGGAGATAAAATGGGGTGGCTCACAGTGGATAATCTAACACTTAATATCAAAGGGTATGAAAATGCCTACGCAATAGGAGATGCTACCAATTTACAGGTCTCAAAGGCAGGATCTGTAGCAGATGCCGAGGCTATTGTTGTCTCTGAGAGAATTTCCCAGGCAATTGAAGGATACGAACCCATATCCACCTATGATGGAAGTGGAGGCGCCCTGATGATAACTGGTATCGGTAGTGCGTCGATGCTAACATCAAGCTATACACAAAAACCCATAATGATGCCTGAGAGTTATGCCTTTTACTGGATTAAACTCATATACAACAATCTCTACTGGAATATGACTGCAAAACCAGTATTAAATGAGGTGATTCAATGACAAACGAACTGGAATTAATTCTAAATGATAAACTAAGAGATCCCAGTGCAAAGAAAGATATCGACACGTTATTCAATAATTTGGAAAATGTTACAAATCTGGTTCAATGGATTGCAGAGTTGCAGGAAAAGGGGATGACCGACTCCCTTAAGGGAATAGTTTATGCAACAGCAAGCTTGAGAAGTATCCTAACAGACGATATGCTTAACGGAGTTTCGACGATGTTAAATTCTTTGTTAGAAGTACTTGCAAAATTATCAGATCCAGCTGTGATGCAGGAACTCCTTACGGTCCTTGATGGAATTTCATCGGGGAAATTTGCAGAAGAACCAAAAATCCATGGTACTTTCAGTCTTCTTGGAGAGCTTAAGGATCCGGATGTTTCAAGAGGCCTTTCGGTTGCCATAAACTTAATTAAACACCTGGGTAAAATGGGGAAAACCAGTTAATTTATAATTTCAGCTAATAATTTTTTCATTTGGTTAACCATATATTTACCCTATCTTTAGTTAATAGGGTCATATCCAATTTTATGATTACTATTTTCAAAGAGGGTTGGTTATCTTTGTGTTCAAATAAATTAGAATTATTTTGACAATTATAAAACTATGACGAATTGCACTTTGAATCATCACTAAGGGCTTCAAGTTTTGCAATGTCTCCATCATATTCGGGTAAAAGACCACAGATTTCCTTTACAATGGGAAAATCAGTGGTGTTTAATGAATAATAAATCCACTGTGCCTTTCTTCTTTCCTTCACAAGGCCAACCGATTTTAATTTTGACAGATGTTGAGATACATTTGATTGGGATAAACCGCAGATGTCCGTTATTTCGCACACACAAAGCTCTTTCCTATTTAGCAACCACAATATATGGAGTCGGTTTTTATCTCCCAAAACCCTAAAAACTTCTGAAATAAACTCTGGTCTCTGCTTTATTATAGGTTCAAACATGAGATCAGATCACATCTTTAAATATAATATCTGTACGCTTACCCTTTTTTGTATATTCAACATCTTTCCAAACAAATTCAATATAATCAGCATGGTAATGTTCATAGGGTTGTGTTTTTAAAAGCACTTGTTTTACCCATTGGTCTTGCATTAATTTGAGTTCATCAAGGGCCTTAGATAAGCCCTCCTTGGGAACGTTGGTCAGGTTTGACTCCGCCTTTAATATTTTGTCCGGAAAGAATGCCTCATCTTCCACCACTTTAACGGTCTGACCGTTTGATATTCTTTGAATTATATACCATACTCCAGGTATGCTGTCTACATCCTGTGTGCCGAACCGAATTCGTGCTCCTGTTAAGTAGCTTGCAGCATCACCTATACACGGACTATTTCTGGAAATTACCCTAAGATCCGTTCTGTCTATGGGTTTGTCTCCAAACATTTTTTTTAAACCTACTGAAAGAGCATAAACGCCCCGATACAATCCATCACAGGCATGTCCATGAAACTTAACAAGGTCTTCGAATGTTATCATCTTCGCAACATTTGAATATCTCCCATGACTGGATTCGGTATCTCTTAAATAGAATACAGGTAACGCAACATCCGGTACATTATTGACATTTGTCAAATACACACCCCCTAGAACGAGAGGACGGTAAACCCTTCAACGGCATATCTCGAAAAGGCATCTCTGGCAAATTCCAGGTTAATACCGTTACTGGAAAAGATATCTTCAAGTTGCCAATCCTTTACCTGATTGGAGCAGGCTTCAACCACAATGCCCGCCTCTCTTAATTCTCTCAACAAATCTATAACCTGACTGTTATCATTTCCCTTTTCAAGAGCTCTGATTCCTCCAGTGAAGAGGAAAACTTCCACCTGTTCAATGCCGTTTTCTTTCCTGGCTTCATGGATCCTCTTTGCAACATGCAATCCTGACATTACTTTGGCCCTCCGATCAAGGCCGGAGCTTATTATTATGGCTATTTTTCCAGACATACTTACACTTATGCTAATATGTTAATATACTAATTAAATATTTTTCAAAAACCCCGATTAAGGTATTATAATTTTGACAAAGATTTGTTTAATTAATTTTTGAACAGGTTGCAAAAAGATTGGATAAATGTATAGATCCTTCCGTTAACACATTGTTAGGAGACATTGACTGACTTTGCTAATGGAATGACAGTCATGGCGGAGATGGGATCTTGGGAAGTGCGGTTTGCTCCTTGGATTCCATCTCCCTCTGAATTTTCAAAAACATTCCGGTGTTGATCCATGCGTAGATCCAAAGTATTGTTAGCATTATGCCAATTGCTGCAAATATCCATAATAGAATTGTAAATTGTGTGAATGTATATATCCTCATAGTGGAAGTGGCAAACAGTCCAAGGGGAAAACCATAAGCCCATACACTGAGTTTACCTCTGGCAGGATTTGTAAATATGAGAATTAAAACAACTAGGAAATTCCAAACTTCAAATCCCCATAAAATAATAGATAAAAATTCCACGGTTGAAATCGAAATCGATATCTGATCTATTTTACCAAATCCGGCTATTGAGAAGAGATTGATAATGATTAAACTTGAAATACCTACGGGTAACATGGTAGTCGGTAAAGAGTCCGGCGTTTTGGTTGTCACGTGTCCTGCAAGTGCAAGCGAACCGATGAAAAGAAAGAGAAAGAAAAATATGCCAAGGCCAACAAGCACAAGGAAATACATCGTCTGTGCCTCAATTCCCCCATAAAATTTCATTAATGGCCCAGCAAGAAAAACACTTGTTCCTATTGCCAAAGGCGGTATAACAATGGAATAATTTAGTTCGCCGGGGTTAATTGGCTTTGTATATAGACGGTAACCCAGTAATACCCCCAGTAATAATGCCAGGATGTAATTGGAATAATAGATAATTAAGGAAATTTCTGCAGATGCTTGAGATATGCCAAAATAATAGATGAGTTGGTAAGCGCCAACAAACATGGTTATGGGTATAAGAGATACAAAGCTCATCCGGGTAAGATTATTCCAGTGAGAGAAAACCCCGTCTGATATGATGAAAGCTCGTATTACCCATACGATAAATACAATTACAAATATGGTAAGTCCAAATAGTGTAAGAATCTCAGCAACATAGTTAAAAAATAAATTACTGAATTCTCCAGAAAAAAGTATGTAAACCTGTGCAACAGCAAGTGTGGATATGCTTACACCAAACCATTCGGAACCAAAAAGTGTTAATATGCTCTTCCTCATTTAATTTTCACCCTTGATATGAAATAATCGATTACCATTTGAGAATCTCAATGGCTGATGTTATTACTTTATTTCCCGTAATAAATCTCGCAATGGAAATGGCATCTTCCGCTTCACCCTTGGTCCCGCCACTTAAGAAGAATTTTTCCAGATAGATTTGAGCACACTCGTCGAAACTTAATGATACTTCGACGCTAAATGCCATCAGGTACATGTACTTCTGATCCAGCATAAATGGTGAAAGGAGTTCGGTCTTCTCTTTCATATGCTCACTAACCATATCAATGGATAACATTGCAGTGCTTTCAAGGCTTAGTGGAATGGAATTAAATCCTGATTCTTTTTTTATGTTCTCAATGACTTTATTAACTTCATCCGGTGAGTTTTTCTTACCTGAATGCCGTTCCATAATAGGCACAATTGATTTCATAACGCTCATGGTAGATGACATTACCGCCATT
>JAKAYH010000188.1 GCA_021826835.1 Thermoplasmata archaeon
CATATTGAGGAATTTGAAATGCAAGGTATTCGAAAAGGAGATTGTGATACAGGAAATGACGAAGGATCAGAAGAAACTGTTTGAGAAAATAGGGGTCATAGTGCCTAATACTATGGGAATTTAGGAAATTATATGGTTATTGAAAAATCTCATATGTGATTTCAAACGTATTTAGGTGTAAAAATACATAGGTTATATGAACAAAATGAATGATGAGAATCCGTTTAAGGGTGTACCAACAATTGAAAAAATAGATGAAGATGTAGGGACATATTTTAGGGAATTACCTCATGAAACTGGAGAAACCATAGTCACAGCTTAGAATTACATTTCTCCTACTCTAATAAAGTCAACAGAAGGGACTTACGCAGCCATTCCATAATAATTCCTAAAAGTACTTTGAATTTCACTTCCTTCCCTTTGACAAGAAGGGGGGTTTTCATGACATCTTCACCATGAACTATTTTATTCCTTGCGAAATAAGCAGCCTTTGTAGTTTCTAAGACGCTATACCCAGAATCTTTTGTTCCAATCAAACTATTAAGGGATTTACCAATATTAGTGCCTATGTATTCATGTCCTGAAGAGGGAAAAAGATTCTCCAGTGATATCATCGCATCTACAATCTGATCTTCCGATGAGGGGTTCTCACGCGCACGATTAAAACGTGTTATTGCAATTCTCTTTCTCTCTTTGCGTTCCTTGGATATATTATTAAACGCTTGCCATAATCCAGACAAACTGGTTGAATCTTCTCTTCTTAGTGTGAAGAATAAGTTATCTGGCCAAAAATGGTCTTTTGGATCAGAACCATATCCAATAGACATTGCGCCGCATTTGATGCTTTCATATGATAATTTGTAAGAAACCCTAATATCACCTCCCCTGAACAACCTCAGTGCAGTCAGAATGCTTTCTTCAATCTCATGCGGATGAACGTAGTATTCTGGGAACTCAATCCCCCAATCATTATCTCCTCCAACTATCTCTGGTTGCATTACATTTTTTACTTCCAAAACCCAGACTTTTTTTGATAACGAAATATTATCATAACAACCTAAGTTGGAATCGTGCAGCCCTTCAAAAATTCCAAGCTCAACTGGATTTATTTCCCTTATTTCAAAGTCTCCAACAATTATTCTGTCTGTTTCCTGGACATCAATTCCAGTCAAAATTGCTATCTCCATGTTTATGGTTTCTGGAAACTCTGGAAAGTGCTTATGGAACGCTTTAAATATTGCATAGAAAGCTTCTTCGCTTATTTGAGCTCCAAATGAACTTACATATGATTCTACGAACTCTTTTACTTGAAGTCTAAAATAAGGTTCTCTTTCACTGTCAACGCCAAACGCTGGCATCGAGTAAGGGAAACCATTCCTACAAAAATCTCTACAATTAACTAAAAAGTTCACACAATCGGTTACTTCCATTACCTTATCGAACTCTCCCTTCCGACAAAGCTCTTGAACCTTGTCCAACACTCCTTTCTTCTCTCTCTGACTCTTTCTAGAGAAAACACTCCTCCACTTTGGCAACTCTTTGTTTTCTACAAAAAATGGATCATCATGAGGATTACCCTCCCCTAAGTGTCTAAGAACTCCGAAGATAGCTTTTCTGATCAATTCCTCACTTTCTGCAATTTCTGCAGCTAATCTCCTTTCATCTTTGCTCTTATCGTTCACAAGTAATATATTGATAATACTATTTAATGAATTTCTATGTTTAATTTAAATGGAGCTTATGCGCCGCCGAGTTCATTTTGGTCTGCCTCCTTAAATAGTGAGACGAAGTTGTCTTATGGCTAATCACTCAATCTTCCTTATCACAATATTCCCATTACTCTCGTAAAACCCAATATGATCCTTTTCACCAACTTTCAGTATTTCAGCAATTTCCTTGGGTAGTGTGATTCTTAGGGAAGACCCTCTGGAAGACGTTCTTGTTACTGCAATTAGTTTTTCTGTCACACAGGGGTAATAAGTGGAATAAGTTAAGTTTTCTCTATCTCATAAAATTAAGATAATACTGCCTTAATGTTTTTGAAGTTAGTCTTGGCTACCTTTGGAATAATGTCTCTGGGTAAGTCATTAGGTGGAATAGATTTTAAGTCCACTCCATATTTATTTGAGAGCTTCTGCACCTCTTCCTCAAAAATCGATTTTGCAATTATACTGGCAGCTGCAACAGGAATTTCGCTTTCTCCTTTTGACTTCTGAATAACCTTTATTTTAGTTTGGTCTACTGATCTAACTCTCTCTTTTGAAGATAACCTCGAATCTGTCTTGTTGAAATCGAATTTATCTATTATTATCTGCACATCATTCGTTCCTGCTTTTTCAATTAAATCTTTGACAACTTCAGAATGCGCCCATGCTAATATATCATTGCTATTTTTCCCTTCTTTAGATAATTCCTCAAACAATTTATTATATTTTTCTGGCGAAACAACTCTACTAATTCTATCTATAGACATTTTTAGCATTTCACCTGACATCCGATTAATTTGATCTATAGAGAGAAGTTTGCTATCTTTAATTCCGAGTTTTCTAAGGTCCTTTATCTGATCAGAAGACATTAAAGTCCCCACGACAACCAAAGGACCGAACCACTCTCCCTTTCCAGTTTCATCAGTTCCAATGTAATATTTTGCTCCCCCCCTCTTTTCTAGTACATGGTCAAGTATTTCACTGGAACTTTTATTATCTTCGTAAACAAGAGTACCACTTGTATACAATACCAAGAACAGATCTCCTGTCTTGATACGTAATGACTCATTTTGATGTGGTGACAAAGATTTAAAGCCCTTGTCTACAAGATAAGCTTTTAATTTTCTAATTTCCGTATCTGAAATCTTTATAGAATTTGGCATTTGATCTTATTTATATAGTATGATCATAATTATAGTTTATGAGTGGAAACTTACCTATTGTATTCAAGGCCAAAAAGAATTTTGACATAGAAAAATTTTGTCAGTCTCTAAAGGATAGTTTCGATTTTTCATGTTCAGGTTCAGGAGAAAGTCGACTATGTAAACTTGAGTTTATTAATCTTACTATAAAAATAGATAAAAAAAGCATTACTATTCAAGGGCAGTTAAACAAAGAATCAAGGGAGATACTTTCAAAATTAAACACCTTAGAATACTTAACACTAGACCAGAAAAATATAAAAAAATATTCCGAGATTTTTCAACCTAAGAATGGTTTGATTATATGCCAAGAATGCGGAACTCCAAGCGATATAATAGACGGTCGAGCAAATGAATCCGGCAGTATTGAATTTCAGAGTAGTTGCAGGCATGAACTCCAAACCAATTCTCCAATATTGATTGTAAGAAATAGACTACTTCCTGATATGAATGTTTTAATTTCTAGAACACTTTCAAGGCTCATAGAGGATGGTTTTTTTAATGGCTTTGAGATTGTAATACCAGAGTATTATGGTATGTTTGTAGATCAGTGCTTTAATAGTAAAAGCACAAGAAGGTCTGGATTTTTAGCAGAAATTGATAAACTAACAGATTTAGGGAATGACGGGAAAATTCAGATATATAAGTATCCATGCTCAGATAAAATTGAGAATTGTAATGAAGAGGGTAAAATAGAAGATAATGTTATATATGATATAGCGGTTAAAACATTCTCGCTCTTATTGACCGGGGACAAAACTTTAAAGACTAAATCTAAAGAGAATAAGTTAGATTGTATTTTTATCACTCAAGAACTAAATTCTGCCGCAAAGGAAAAATCAAAATTAACTTAATAGATCTTTACACATAAACGAATGATTGGCTGGCAATCTCGGTGAAATTCTTAGGGTGCTTAAGATAGTTCAATTATTTTTTCATTTTAATGTAAAAGTCAAACGCCCTAAAACCTACTTAATCAAAAGTGTTGGTTTGTCAATTCTATGAGTTATCTATAAGTACCTTCGTAATATAAAACTCTTAATGGATAACAGAGATTCAGACAATGACTTTGAGAAGAAATTATGGAAATCTGCAGACAAGATGCGAAGCAACATGGATGCTGCGGAGTACAAGTATGTGTTATGCGATTAATGTTTAAAGTTACGGGAATATACTTTTCATAATATCGCAAACTATCCCCAAAGATGTGTCACCTATAAGAAGTATTATATGCTTCAATATAATCAATTAATATATATAAATGCAAGACAAATCCGTAATAAATACTCCTTTTATTCTTTCTAATGATCAGGAAAGAATAGTTTGCGATAGAAATAAATATATTAAAGTAGAGGCAGCTGCTGGAACTGGAAAAACTGAGACTATTGCCAGAAAAATTCTATATTTGATAATTGAAGATAAGATAGAACCAAAAAATATAGTTGCTTTCACATTCACTGAAAAAGCAGCAAAGGAAATGAAGGCAAGAGTTTACAATATAGCAAGTATGCTCGAAAACAAAAGCATTATTGATCATCTAGGTGAAATGTATATTGGCACCATTCATGGATACTGCAAACAGATTTTAGAGGATCAGTTTTCTTATGGCGATTATACATTATTTGATGAGAACAAAGAGATAGCTTTCCTACTTAGAATAGGGTGGGAACTTGAAATTGACAAGTATGAAAAGAGCTACACTAGGAGTGTATTGGCATTTCACAGAACCGTAAATATGGTTTACAGCGAATTAATGGATGATGAGAAGTTGAAGAGTATTTCACTAGATTTTTATAGCAAATTAAAAAAATATGAAGAATTTTTGAATCAAAATAAAATAATGACCTTTGGAAAATTAATATATGATGCTGTTACGGAAATCGGAAAAAATAAAGATAAAATCCACAGAATAGGTCTATCCTATTTATTTGTTGACGAATTTCAAGACATTAACCCTTCACAGTATGAGCTGATAAAATTACTTGTATCTAATCACTCAGGACTTATGGTAGTAGGTGATGAGAGGCAAACCATATACCAATGGAGGGGTTCAGATCATAAGTTATTTAAAAGGATAGAGGGTGATTTCAAAAACCTTCATGTTTTTTATCTTAATGAGAACATGAGGAGCTTGAAAAATATTGTTGATAATGCCAATGTGTTTTCGAAAACTCTTAGTGGTTCTTATAAAAATATGATTTCTACTAGGTCAGGAAGCCAGATTATGTTTCTCGATTCATACAGCAACGAAGAGGAGGAGGCAAAGTGGATTGCTGAGACCACATCTGAATTGGTTAGTTCAGGTAGTTTAAATTATAATGACATGGCAATATTGTTAAGAAGCGTTAAGAGCAAGGGAAGAAATATAGTGGAAGAATTCAAGAAAAAAAATATACCATATCAGGTAGGTGGAAAGATTGGTTTGTTTCAAAGAGAAGAGGGTCAGGTTCTTGGTATGCTATTCTCATGGCTCATTGATATGGAGTGGAAACAAGACGACCATACATTGAAAAGTGACGAGCTATTAGAGATCGGAA
>JAKAYH010000189.1 GCA_021826835.1 Thermoplasmata archaeon
TCCTTTGGCAGGAAATCTACCATAGACTGGGCGAGCATAGATTTTCCAGTCCCAGGTTCACCAATAAGAAGAACATGTCTCTTCTGAAGAGCCGCTTTCTTCACGACTTCTCTGGCCTCCTCCTGGCCCACAACCTGGTCAAAAAGAATCCTGGGTACCTGAACATCTTTCGTGGAATTGATGTTTAACTTCTTTACCCATTCATCTACAGATTCTACCGTACTATCCACCACCACTTCATTTAAATTTAATTATTAAGTCTTTCTGGCTTTATATGAGATTTCATTGGATACTTTTACATCTATCCCAATATTCAGACAATAAGCCATTTTTCAAGATTACCGGATAAGTGTAAATCGCGATACCATATTATTCATAAATTAAAATAAACTTGTGCTCAGGCGGCTATTTGGAATAATTATAACCTAAATCATAACTCAACTAATAATGAACTCCATCAACAAATGTTTGAATAAATTGCATCAATAATTTTAAAAAGTAAATTAAGGAGGAGATGGAAAATCATGAATATGGTTTTGAAAGATTTTATCCTATTTCCACAGCGAAAACTTTCTTGTGGTTAAACATGGTCCTGAGACCTTTAATGTCTTCTACGTAGTCCTGGTTCACCTTATAGTACTTGAAACCATTTTTTGTCTGCTCAATTGATATGAGCCCGAGACCCACAAGCGATTCTTCTCCGGTGTATCTGACCCCTAATCCCTCCAGGCAACCCTTTACATTTGAAGGATCTGATTTTACGGCCCTGGATATCTCAGAAAGATAGGATCGATATGGATAAATGGAAAGCATATAGAAGAGAACCTTGCGCCTCAATTCGCTTCGGTTCAATGATCTTATGATGTTTCCATCTGCTATTAACTCCATAACATCAAATTCGCTTAGATATATATAAATGTTCTTGGCAGACAATATACATGTACCCTCAAATACACGTTTTTACACATATTTACCTACATACTTTGTCGGACAACATCAGACAATTCAGCCATTTCCCTGTTTTCTTTTTATGCAGATAATAATAATCATAGCATAGGAAGCACAAATCTGAATATTGCAATTGATGCTATTATGCTGGACGGTATTGTAATAATGATGGTGTATTTGGCCATTCTCAGGGAGTTGAAGACCGAATCTATGAGTCTCTGATAGGTATTTTCCTCCCCCATCTTCACCTTTACGATGTGACTCTTCATTCCTATCCTGACATCAGTAATAGTATTCTTGGCCATGAGAACAGTCCGTTTTATCATGTCAGCTGCATCCATTGGACTGCCGCTCCTGCCCAGAGGGTTAATGTCTAGGTTGTTTGCATTTACATAATGATTGTCAGTTGTGTAAATTTCAAGATTGCTTATCTCATTTTCAACAAGTTTTCTTGATAGATCTACGACTTCCCTTGTAATGTTGTTTGAATCTGTAAGAACAACTGCCTGATATTTTCCGCCTGCTTCGGTTACGATTGCCTGGATTCCCATTGAACCCAGTTCAGCCATGGGTTCGTGAATTCTGTAATATCCCATCCTTGCAGGGAATTTGTTCTCAAGCCTGTTTAATTCACGTGAGAATGCTTTGTCCATACCTTCACAGTTATCCAGTTCCGGAGCCTTTTCAACAAAGCAGTTCTGGGCATCGATAACTGCGAATTCCTTGAGTGCAGTCCTCTCGACATAATGCATGATTTCGAGACCTTCCCTTAGTTTTACATCGTCAAAGGGCTCTCTTTCAGGGATAATTGCACCAAAGCCAAATTTGCCGAACTTCTGCATGCCTATAACATATTTTCCAACATTTATTCTCTTGAATCTTGAGATAGTGTCAACGTATTCCATTCCATTGAGGCAGTGCATTACACCAGACGCTATTTCATCAATATCGGTATCACCTGAACAGTTGTTGCTGTTCGTTGTTGTTGTGTGGAATACCATCAGGTCTGTACCAAGATCTGATAAGCGATGCTGCAGTCTCAGAGGAAGATCACTTGAGCCCAATGTTCCAAACGGACCTGGATGTACATAAGGAAAAACCATTGTAACAAGGCGGGAGTCATCCTTTCTCATTACGTCTACTACCTTAACCGGAACACGTCTGCTGTGCGCATATAGTTGTGCAAAGAATTTGTTGCCAACCTCAAGGCTCTCGGCACTATTGTTATAATTAAGGAACATCTGGATTATCTTTGTAGCACTTTCACCATATTCCTTGGAAAATTCTTTTGTAGAGCTCTTTACAAAAATAATACCGCCAATGATGTAGATTATTGAAGAGATTATGAATGGGATCACGGTTGCAAGATCCCTGAACGCAATAGTCAGGGCGAAAATTGCAGCATAAGTGTAATTGAGTGCTGGAATGAAAAATTTTGAAAGTTTATCAGAATAATAGGTGTAGAAAATGAGTACTCTCAGAAGAGTAGCTGACGAGATTGAAACCATAAGCAGGGCTTCAAGGCTTTGAAACAGGTGAACAATAGATATTATCCAGAAGAAAATTGATGATAAGCCCAGCGACATGAAATTCAGGTAAAGTATTCTTCTTGCTGGAAAATGAGTTCTTGTGATCCTGACGAAGAGAAGATCCAAAGATATTACAAGCAGATATGACCCCAGAACCCCCACAAGAACGATGAACAGATTCATTATAAACACAAAATCCACCAGGAGCACTAATGCTGTCAAAGCTACCAGAATGCTCCAATGAGGCGATTTTTTCACCATTTTTGTGAGATCAGAAAATGCTTTCCCTTCCTGTTCCAGCTCTCTCACTGAACTGGTATATCCTTCTTTATTAAACATTTTGCTAATTTTTAACAAAAAATCTATCAATTGCCGAATATTTTTCGGAGAACTAAAATATTACCGGCATAAGTTTGAATCTCCCATAGCTGAAGAGGACCTTGATGTACTTTGGTTTAGTAATCGACTCGCTGTCCCAGATATCGATGTATAGGCCCTTCAGATACATCAGTTTCTCCTCTGATGCGACAACCATTATGTTTGCAAACCCGACGCGTGAAAGAATGCGCGTAGAAAGCTGTTTATTACCTCTTCCAAGAAGAAAGCCCTGTCCGCCTATTGGAGAAAGAACGATCTTTGTCTTATTTTCTGATACTGCGAAAATTTCGTCTTCGCTCAGGTCCTTTCCCAAGAGTTTTTTATTTCGCACCAGATCAAAACCGAGCAGGCTGCTGTCCAGACCGAGTAATAAATTGATTGATTTGCAGGTTGATCCTGGGCCTATTAGATAATTGACCTCATCCTCCATGCCATCTATGATGTACTGTCCAATTGACTCCATGCTTGTTGCAGGATATTCTGCCTTGGATTCTGACATCATGAATTCACTTTTTGGGATGAGAAGTTCTCCATAGGAGGAAAGTTCCATTTCGCCCTTTTCATATGAGATTTCATTTAAATCAATAACATCGGCCCTGATAAAATCCACAATTTTACCGGAAGCCATCATTCTAATCATTTGAACCGCTCTTGCGATGCTTATGGCGAAAACTGAACTGAACATTTTTGTTCCAAGCGGCACGCCAATGACCGGTCTTGTGTAACCTGAGTCAACTATGTCCCTTGCTGTTCCATCGCCTCCAAAAAACACCAGAATATCCGGATCTTGCTGAAGAATGATTTTTGATGCCTTTACAGTATCACTGGAGTTGCATTCCCCGCTGTAAGAATACACGACAGAATAATTATGAACTCCCGAAATTTCAAAAGCTTCCTCTCCCATTTTCCCGGAAGCGGTCAGGTACTCCATTTTCAGGTCTCCCACCTCTTCAAGAAATTCTACTGCTTTTTCAAGGGATGTGGATCGCGGGCAGTCCTTCAGGCTGAGACTGTCTGAGCCTTTTAAGTTGAATAGCTGGCCGCAACCAGCCACAGGATTTACAAGAAAACCGATTTTCAGCATCTGTCAAACCTCAGCCTGTATATTGGGCAACCGCAGCTGTGTAAGACTCATTGTAAGCAACTATATACCAGTAATGCGGTTGTGAGTTGAGCGTCATGTTGATTTCTGTTGTACTACCCTGCTGGATAGTAAAAATTGTGGCAGAATTTGGGTTTGCATAAAGGTAGGCGAGTTTTGAGTTGACAGTTATGCTAAGACTGCTGCTGGGATGATAGGTAAATGAAATATTTGGGCCGCCAATTGAAACAATGTGGATGTTCTCATTTCTGAAGGATGTTAGTGAAAGTGAGATTGAACCATTATGTTCCGGATGCATTGTGTACGGATTATTGTTGTTGAATAACATAAGCGTACTTACATTGACCTTTAGGACCGACAGTGCTATACTCTTGTAAAAACTGCCCGAATATACCGTGAGAACGTAATTGTGGAATCCTGGTTGTATGCTTGAAGGAGGATCGATCCTTAGCGAATAATTATACTGACTGCCTGGAGTAATGGATTTGCTTTCACCAGAGAGGTCAAAACTTACAGATGGGGAAATTTCGAATGCTGGAACTATGGTAGACTGCCCGGTATTGTTCACGGTAACATTGAAAGTTACCAGGCTGTTTCCGGGATTTGTTAAAAGAAAGTATTCCTGGGACACGTTGGCACTGAAGCTGCTTGAGTTTGTGTGAAAGGGAAACGGGGCCAGTCCCAAGACAATGATGGCAAATGCCACCACAGCGATGGCTTTTGTGTTGACATGTATTCCAGATATGTTGTTCAGAGGCTGTGGACCCTTCATTCCCACCAATAGGGCAAAAACTGCAAGAATAATCCATGGCGGGTAAATTATACTAAGTATGATGATGACGAGGAGAGATATGTAAGAAAGATATTGTGCCTTTCTTCCAAACAGTGCTGATGATATTAACCCCCCATCAAGGAAGCCAAGCGGGAGAGCATTGAATGCAGTTATAACGATCCCGGCCCATCCTGCAAGTGCCAGTGGATCAAGAATACCATTGGATGGAATCAACGGGTTAGCCATGAATTGCAGTACCAATGGAGAACCTATGGTCTGAACAGGAGAATTAACAATAGGGGCGGATGGTGGGAAATTGAATGTTATAAGTGAGCCTATTATGAGAAATATAAGGGATATGAAAAACCCTGTTATGATTGAGTAACCTCCAGATTCGATCATGGCTTTTCTGCTTACATAAGGCCTGTTCGGGGAATTTATTAGCCCCATTGACCCAAGGCCAAGTGGATTCGGAATTAAAATTGGAAATGGATAATCCATGCCGTTCTTCTTTAATGCGACATATTTTGCGGCTTCCCTCCCGGCAAAGATTACTGTCAGGGGAAGCATATAGAATAAAAGAGATGTGGAGATATTTGCAAGAATATTTCCTGGTCCCTGATAACTGACCTGGTAGGTATATCCGAAATAAGCTGAAAACCCAATAGTTGCCGCAAGAAGAGAT
>JAKAYH010000190.1 GCA_021826835.1 Thermoplasmata archaeon
AAGAATAAACTATGTTACAAAGGCTACCATGGAAATTGAGGTTGATGTAATATCACAGGAACCATTTACCGGAAGGAAGAGATTTGCCACAAAAGCATATCTAACCTACGTTGCAATAGACCAGGATGGAAGGGCAACGTCAGTTCCAGGTCTTCGTCTTGAAGATGAAGAAGCAAAAGATAGATTTTCTCAGGGCGAGATGCGAAGCAAGAGAAGGATGGAGCTTCTTAATTCTGTCAAGACGGAAGCCTCAAAGTTCGACGATCTGCAATGAAATGGTTGGCTTTTATCTCAATAGTGGCAACCATTATTAATACAAATTCATTTAGGGTCTTAATATGACTGAGCTTGAAAATAAAAAGCGAAAGGAAAGCTTACTTTCCATGGTAACGTACCATAACATTATTCTGGCAATTAGTTTCATATTCCTGTTGATAGGAATCCTGTTTTATGTATCATGGTCGATCCTTTATAATACGTGGGGAGACCCAGGTCTTTACTCCTTCTGCCTGCCTATGGCTGTGTTCGGTCTTATTGGAATTGCGTATTCAAAGGTCAATTGAATTTCCAGAATCCATGACCATGATTTTCTTCAATGCCCCTCTCGTATAGAGATACATCTCCGAGAAATGAGTGTTCTTTCCACCCATCAACGGCTGGTTATGATTATATCCGTAATCTTCAGGTTTTATGCCTATCTCTGCAAGTTGATCCCACAACTTGTTCCTGAATATGAACATATAATTTGAATTATTGAAAATGCTGTCATAAGGTTTATTGAGAAAATCTGAGATATCCTGGGTAATAAGAACAATTGACGTTGAGTAATGCCTCGATGTTCTCACCATATCCAGGATAACATCTCTCGTTTCTATATGTGACAGGAATTTGTGTGCCTCATCGATTATAATGATCTTCCTCTTGAGGTCGCATGTTAAAAATGCCTTTACCGCATTCATGTCAGATTCTTCAGGTGGTCTTTGGTCAACCGTTATTTGTATCATTTCATCGTTTCTGCCAAACCTTGCAAAATCGTTTAAAGGATCGCAAATATAAGCTTTCTCAATCGAATCGAAATGAATAAGCCTTGATAGGAGAAGATTTGCAAAATAACTCTTCCCTGATCCTGTTTCACCAAGGATCAGAATGTTGTTGGATGTTCCTTGAAATATGTCGAGAACCACTGGATGATGCCCGGAGGGTTCGAATCCAATGGGTATTCCATCATCCATGGACGACTTCGACATGAATGGAATCAGGGGTGCGACAGACTCTTTTGAAATAGCATACTTCATGGTCATATTTCCCGTGTAAACGAACTTTCTTATTTCTTTTCGTCTATTCACGATATAGAAATCAAGACCAAGGAATTTTGCCTTGTTGACGACATTTCTCAGGTTGTTATTTAGATCTAAGGGATTATCTCCACGCACTATAATGCCGGAATTGAAAAGTGCAAAATCCTTCCTCTCCTTTGCGTAATATTTCTTTGCAATTTTCAAACGATATTCATCGAATTGCGATACCGACTTTCCTCTGGTTTTCTTCATTCGTGATGAGGCAAGTATTGTACTCATATGCCTTCTGTATTCATTGAATTCACTTTTCTCAAGATCCCTTATATTAAAGCGCAGCAGGATATCAAAGTCAAGCTCGAAGAGTAAATCAGATATCTGAAACGATTTATCACCGGATGAATTTTTGAGGTATATGAGACAGAAATAACCATTGAACCTGAAATATCGATTTCTGAAATCCATTCCTCTAACTCCGGTGAGCCCAAAATCCCTGAGCCATCCACTGTAGTCATCTGGTGAAGCAGGAAGGAGTTTAATACCTCCGGTGTTGAATATCCTTATAATTCTGTCTGTATCCTTCCTCTTTATTATTATGGCATGGTGGGCTTTTCTAGGATATACATAGTTACTTTCTTCATGTCTCTCCCGCGTCCATAGAAATGGCTTGATGTCTTTATTTCCCATTTCGTTGGTGAAAGTAGAGATGAATTTTAAGTCAATCTCATTGTCCCTGAAGAGGGATATCAGGTTCTGCATTTTTGATTCATTTAGATCGATCCTGTCATCCCAGTTAAATTCAAAGTCGATGAAAAACATGTTCACTCCATCCTTAGGCAGGTCAAATTTATCTTCATTTTTAATGAATTTGGCGAAGAGAAATATCATCAGCGCCAGAGTCACGCATAAAGCTGCTAAAAAGTAGAGGGATTGCAGGGCAAGAGTCAAAGAAATCAGGATAATGACGAATACTGTTAAAAAAAATTTACTTTCACTGTCTGTACCTTGAAAAATGTTTACAGGCAATCTAAGATCTTCCTTATTCATTACTTCCCAGTTCCCCCTAGAAATCTCTCGATATTAGCTTCCGGATAAGAGACGGATAAACTCATCTCCCTTCTTTCCATTTCGGACATTGATCTACCTGGAAGATCTCCTGCATAGGTGATCGCAGTTTCAGGTGAGAATGCCTGAACAATGTACGGGACAGACGAGAATGTTGAAGATGCGGTGCGGTATATTCCCATTGAAAACAGGGCTGGAGTGGCTACAACAAAAATCAGGATCCCTAACTGGGCAAAACTGTCGTGAGAAAGATTTATGTAAATGTAGAGGAGAGGAATGATCATCAAAGGAAATAAGGAAGTCTCTATGAAAAGGAGCCATAACTTCAACATAATTTCCCTTCCCTTCTGAAATACCAGAGAAAAGGAAAAAAACGGTAAGAAGAAATAGAAGGCTATTAGAATCCCGAGCCTCAGCATCAGAAATATTCCAAGTTCAATACCTGACACTGTGTATATAGCTGAAAAAAATATGAGTGCGTAGGAATTGCTTGCTTCCAGGTTGTTCGTCATTTGAGACACCATGTATGAGTCAGAAAAGTAATATGGAAGGTTTTTCATATAAACATTTAAGGTGCTGACCAGCAGGTAGATAATTTCCATGGAGTATCTTATGAAATAAGTGCCGAGTATGGTGAGGAGGACAGCCAGTGAAATTCTCTGAAGGAAACTGGAAATATTTGCATTCTTGTCAGTAATTATCTGGATTCCTGCAATTGCCGCAGCAATCATGGCAAGGTACGGAAAATATATACGCTCATACACATAGATGTTCATGATATTGTGGTTGAACATAGACCAAACAATGTAATCATTTCTTGAAAGGATACCCTGATTTATGTCTATTTTCCATATGAATTGGGATAACGAAAGCTCAACTGTCAGAATAATTTTTGCAATAATCGACGTAATGAATTTTTCCGAAATCATGGATTTCCAGTTATTATGAAATTAAAGAGACCGAAGATGACACCTGTCACTGCCATGACATATATTGCTGTTCCAATTGCAGCATTTCTGAGTTTCTCGTATGCGTTGTATTTTCTAGTCTCATCTGCACTAAAGAAACCTATGGCAATCGGAATCCATAATACAGCTATTATAACAGCTGATATTGAGATCAGGACATCCATGCCTCTTCCCAAAATTGCATTTAGTTCACTTATGCCACTCAGAGTCGCAAGAGGCATGTTCGTAATTTTAAGCAAATCCATAAAACCTGAATATTGCATATCCAAAGCATTTAATTTATATGCTCTTTGATCACATCACCATAAAATATATTAACCATTTATACTAAAAAACCTTTATTGGGAATGTCACCGAGAATTCAACTTATAATCAGCTATCTTCCTTAGATCTCCTACGTTACCTGAAATTTTAGCATAGGCATTGTGCGGATGGATGCTTTCCTCGCTTTCGGAACTGACCTCCAAGAATGCATTATCTGGAATGAAATCTTTGATGTTCAGTACCGTCATCGCTACAGATCTCGCTATATCTTCAACGAACATTGGATTTTTATGAGCGTGTATTACAAGGTTTCCCTCGTCAACTCTCTTCAGGACAGGAAGTATGGGTCCACCCAGAACCTTCTCCGCCGCCTCAATGAGTATCATGGCCTCAATATTTTTGTCTTCGTAAAGAACAGCCTTAATTTTCACATGATTTCTCTGGTTATGGGTTATTCCTGGAACGGAATCTAGGAAACCATCAATTTCCGGATTCTCATTTGCTATCAGAGTTTTTGCAGTTTCCATTGCGCAAGGGCATGCATTGATTCCCAGCACATCTACTTCAATTGAGCTGGATTGTGAGCCATCTCTGCTAACTATTGCCTCTGTTGACATAGGATATGAAACAAATGATGTTTTTCCACTCTGAGAAGTCTTTTTCGAATATAACTCAGTCTTAAGGCTTACTATTGCCAAGGTGGAATAGTCAAATCTTCTCAAGCTCTCCTTTGCGATTTCCTGGGCAACTTTCTCTATCGATAAAAGATGCTCTCTTTTCAAGACAACCTCGTTAATTGCCTCGACGGCCCTTGACATATCGGCGCCCTTCCTGTTTGGTGGGAGGTCAACAAAGACATCGAATTCAGCTACAAGGTGATTTTCCTCATCATCTCTCTGGATAACAATGGGCATCTTGACGTTTTTTACACCAACCCTGCTGATCGGGATTGAATATAACGATCTTTCCCCTTGAACATCCTTTAATTCTCTCATCTGTTGCACAGCTCATTCCGGTTTTTGAGTCTGCTGATATGTTTTCTGTATTGACTGCTCTATTTCGTGATATTTATCTTCAAGCGATTTTTGTTGCTTTTCTATTGTCTTTATCCTAATTTCACTGAGTTCTTTCTGCTCACTTAGTTCACTTACAAGCTTGGTCTTGTCATCAACTTTGTATAAAACTGGTCCAACACTTCTGTATATTGGTGTGTTTTCACCAACCTTCTGTAATTCCTCAAGAGTTTTTGTGAGTTCCTTTATGCGCAGTTCCATCTGGTATTTCTGGTTACTTAACTGCTCAATCTGCCCTTCAATCTGTTGAGCCTGCTTAATCTGATTCTGCAAATAATTACTAATTCCTCCTTCC
Organism: Thermoplasmata archaeon; assembly: GCA_021826835.1. The sequence goes on from JAKAYH010000190.1 coordinate 4,961, forward strand.
ATTTTCTCAAATCTCCTTGTAAACTCTATCTGCAATCTGTATCCACTTAGTAATGGACCCCAATGCAGCTCTTATTGCTCCTGTATCAAACGCTTCTATATAAATTATCAAAGCCTTATCTGAAATTTTCATAGACATTTTCGATCTTCCAGTTTCACCGTCAACATTACTTTCGATCGCTCCTGATATTTGTCTCCAGAACTCTCCATCAAATTTAATCTGTACACTGATCGAAGGCATCCTACAAACCTCAATAGTTAATGCATTCAACTCAAAAATATTTATGTCAGTGTGAACTACCCTTTAAGGGCTCGTGGCCTAGTCTGGATAAGGCACCGTCCTTCTAAGTCGGTGATCGTGGGTCCGAATCCCACCGAGCCCGTCTTCTATATGGTATAGGTTATTTTTTTGTGCAGGTTTTTTCATTTTTTCT
>JAKAYH010000191.1 GCA_021826835.1 Thermoplasmata archaeon
AATTCTTCTTATACAGTACAACAAGCAAGAAATATTATGATGTGGGAGACAGGTTCTTCAAGAGGATGTATTCAGAGCAGAGAACAGTTCCAGTAAACTTCATCAGGATATTGAATGAAAAGGAGGAAAATGTTGTAACCATGGTATTTCCCTATATACATCCAGGACCATTCGGCTTGATAGGAACCAGTGACTTACCGAGAAGGTTACAGGATAGACTCACGGATCTGAATTCAGATTTCATGGTATTCCATACCAGCACAACAAACAATAATAACTGTTCAGGAGACGAGGACATAGATTCCATTGCAGATGCCATAAGAAATTCATGGAATGGCATTTCCCAGTCAAAAACAATGTCAAGAATTGTCTCGGCAAAGTCTTCCGGGACAATCCTTGACGGAATGAAATTTGGGAACTTTGGTTTCCTCGCACTAAACCCTGACAAGGTAAATTTTGATGATATACTTCTCACGGAAGGGGAAAAATTATGGAAGTATATAGAAAAGGAATTCAATCTTCATTTCTCCATTCTCGACGCACAGAATAATTTTTCGAAGGGAGCTAAGGAAATCACAGATACCAATCCATACTTCAGATCTTCTTCAAGACTTATTTCCAGAATGAATGATAGATACAAAGGAAAAGCCGGTTACTCCAGGCGATCAATGAATTTGAATTCCATCGGAAAAATGGGGATACAGGCAATAGTTTTCGACTATGGTGACCAGAAGAACGCGATTATCCTTACCGATTCAAATAATATAACGGGAAGCCTGATGAAGGAAATACGACAGGTTGCAAAGAATATGGTTGATTATGTTGCCATATATACAACGGACAATCACATTGTTAACCAGGGATCACTGGACATGAATCCTCTGGGTGAGAAGGATGACATTGAAACGATCAGGAACGAGGCTATAGGGGCCATAAAGGATGCAATTGATCACATTCAGGATGTATCATTCATATACGGGCACGTGGAAGTAAATGTGAAAATGGGCAGTGAAGATTCCTATAGAACTCTCATGAATACTGTCTTTGCATCTCTGAGCAAGGCTAAATATTACGCGGCTTTCAGCGTTTCACTCACATTTTTAATTCCATTCATCCTTTCCATAACTGGATTCGTTTACAAAATTCCCTTTATAAGATGACTGCCTCCTGAGATAGAGGTTAAGCAGGGAAAGCGCAGTTACACACTTAACAACCGGGACTGCACGTATTGCAATGCATGGATCATGCCTTCCCTGAACTCTTATGGTGGTATTTTCCCAGTTTTTTATATCCACAGTTTCCTGTTCTTTTCTTATGGAGGACGTGGCCTTGAAAACAGTTCTGAACTCAATATCATTTCCATAGGTTATACCTCCAAGGACTCCACCGTTGTGATTTGATTGAGCCGTTACTTTACCATTCATCATATGGAACGAATCATTGGAGGTGCTTCCATTCATTCTACCAAGATTGAACCCCTCACCAAATTCAATCCCCTTAACTCCGGGGACCGAGAACATCAGGTGTGATACGACAGATTCTACCGAATCAAAAAATGGTTCCCCCATCCCTGCTGGAACATTTCTCACAACAGTCTTTACAATGCCTCCAGTACTGTCCCCCTGAGACTGCAAATGTCTTATGAGTCCTTCGGCTTCCTCATCGCATGCAGAGTCAGGTATCCGTGACTTCATGTCATATACTTCTGAATCATCATAGAACCTGTCTTCCTTTATTCTGATATCTCCCATACTCTGTAGGTAGGATGAAATCTGGATATCTTTTTCTGCAAGTAGCTGGATTGCGACCGATCCAGCTGCAACAAGGGGTGCTGTCATTCTTCCTGAAAGAAAACCTCCACCTGAACAGTTCCTGTATGGTCCATACTTGAGAAACAGGCTCAGATCACCGTGTCCCGGTCTTGGCTTCTCCTTCAATTCATCATAATGTCTTTCAATCACGTCTTTGTTTCTAATGAGCATTGTAATTGGACCTCCGTCCGTGTAACAATTGTTAATCCCTGAAATGAATTCCACCTGATCTGTCTCCTTTCTCTGCGTTGTAAGTGAACTCTGACCGGGAGCCCTTCTTGACATCCATAGACTTACCTTATTCTCATCTATCCTGAAACCTGAAGGTATACCATCAAGAATGCAGCCTAATGCGGAGCCATGAGATGAACCAAATATTGAAATTGAAATTCTATCTTTGAATGTAAAACTCATTGAGGAATGAAATACAAATAATCATAATAGACTTTTCACGGGAGCCCCAAAGAAAATGATCATGTTTATCAATTGTTGGGGAGTCTTTTCCTCTCAACAGTTGAAATGAGCATTTCAAGTATCTTGCCTCTTATTATTGATGGGTCAACGGTGTTGAATTCTCCCTTAATGAGTATTACATATGTATTGAGAGTTGTTTCATCAATTGCCAGAAAAGGTTCATTTCTCAATTCATCCATCTGTTTGAGATTTTTAAGTATATCATCCTTTACCAGTTCAAACTTCAAATATTTAGGGATTTCATATCTTACCTGCACAACTGGAGTCTTTGAAGTGATTCTATAGGCTCCCTGCGTCAGCACATTATTTGCTATTTTGACTACCTCTCCACCATCTGTAACCAGTGTTGTATAATTTATGCTGATATCCCTTACCTTCCCAACAAATCCGTTGTTATACAGGAAATCACTTGAAAAATATTTTGGAGCTACCACTGCAAAGGATATGCTGAACTGCCATGCGTGAATCCATACCCTATCTCCTATCTTGAATGGGCGGGTAATTATAAGAAGCAGTCCTGCGAACTGATTGGCAAGGACGCTCTGAGATGCAAGACCTATAACTGCAGCCAGGAACGTGCTTCCAAGTATGATTGATGAAATATCGATGCCAAAAGAAGCAATTACAGCCAGTGCTATTATGAAATAGCCAACCATTCTCACCATGAATACTATGGGGTGCAGTGTTGATTCATCCATGAACCTCCCAAGAACCCTTCTTATGTATGTGAGCACAATTCTAACGACTACATAGGAAATTATTGCTATAATTGCCGCATCTATGAACTTGGAATAGGTAGATGGTATTACCTTCAATATTTGTGTTACTACAAAAACCACGATAAGAAGACCTGCAAGCAGGACGATCAGCGATCCTAGTGCGAGGAAACGATCTTTCTGCTTCTTATTTTCCATCCCTGATTAATGCTTTTTTCAGTTAAATACTTTTTAATGAATAGGAAATTGTTCTAACACCTTTACAAACTTTTGAGCAAGAAATCTCAGATCTTTAGAGAGGAGATGAATTGCGAACGAAATGATAATACAGATACGATTAATAAGGAGAGTATACCCATGGGCAGTGGGAAATCTAAGCCTGATAAACCATCTAAAAGGATGGTGGGAGATGGAGTAAGACCTTCGGATCGCATGAAGAAGGCACTGTCTGTGAAGCAGGAACATTCGATGCTTTAGCATGGAGAGGATGTCAGATACCTAGGAACAGTAAAGTTGTATTCCTTAAAAAAATCTATCCACTCTTTAAAAAAAATCAGATTTAAAAAGTTTCATAAATAGTTCATGATTATCCATTTGAAGAGTATTTGTAAGGATCATGGAGTCCACCTTTTCCCGATCTTGATATTTTTCCGTTTCTTTCAAGAATAGTTAGGGAAAAGCCAATTTGCTTTTTTAGAGCTTGAGGATTATTTGGACTTTTCTGATACGTTTGTAAGTACAGATTGTATACTTCCTTCCTTCCATTGGCTTCATCAGAGTCTTCAATCAATCTTAGAACTTCAGTAATTAAGTCTGAGGGAGGTGTCAATGGAACTAATTCCGCTTGCTTGTCTATAAGTGGTTTTTTCTGATCGACTGTCTTTCCAATTTTCTTATATTTGCTATTAATATACAGAAATTCATTCTTAGTATCCTCTCGATTCAGTGGGCCTATATGTCTCAATACTATGGTTCTGCCAACTTTTTTCAAAGGATCCCAACGATATTCAACTTCTTGAGCATATTTTCTTCCTTTTACTTTTATTATTCGAATCGACATTAACTATTCACGCTCCGTCATATTACTAATTAGTTAGTAGTATTTTTACGTTTCTTTCCTTCTATGAGCAAGTCAATTTTGTTTTTTCTTTGTTAAATAATGGTATATGTACATATACCATTATTTAATGAGGAAAGAATGTATCTTTATGAGATTTTTCTCAGGCTGCATTGACTTTAAATATAATATAGGTATTTACCAATTGGTAAAAGTATGTATTCTAGTAAATTTGTCTCTATGAGTGAACGAGAAACCATAAATGAACTCACTAAGAAGTTACACACTTTACTCCCAAACATGAATATAGAGAATGTATCTTTAGAGGTACCCGTAGATAGACACAATCGAGCTGATGTAATGGTAAAGGTTACGGCGGGGGACAATAGAAAAAGCCTATTAATTGAAGTTAAGTCTAATGGGGAGCCAAGAATTGTCCAAAGTTCTATTTATAAACTCAATAAGATGATTGGAACAGATAAATCGATGTACCCTGTGTTTGCAGCACCTTATGTCAGTGAGAAGTCAAGGGAGATTCTAATTTCAGAAAACATTGGCTATATTGATCTAATAGGGGATGTTTATCTGAAATTTGACTCAGTTCTTATCGATCGTATAAGTAACGCCGAAAGAGAGACAGAGCGTCGATCTAACAGGGGAATATTTGCTAAAAAGGCTACACGCATTATTCGAGCAATCCTTGATGAACCGAATAAAAGATGGACGATTACAGAACTAGCTAATTTCTGTAAAATTAGCCCAGCAGGTGCCTACTTTGTTATAAATCAGCTTGAAGACAAGGGATATATCGCACGAAAAACTGATAAAAGTATCAGTATCATAGATTCCAAAAAGCTCCTAAGGGATTGGGCATCAAACTGGACCGTTGATAAGAGCAGATCAACCGCTTTCTTCTCTTTCGCAAAAACCCCAGAAGAAATAATATCAAAAGTGGTTAAATTGAGTAATGAAACGGGTTTGATATATGCCTTAACGGGAATGGCAGGAGCTTCAATGGTATCGCCATTTGTAAGGTATAACGATGTTTGGATTTACACATCTGGAAATATAGATGAACTGGTTAAGAACCTTGACCTTAGGCCAACGACATCTGGAGCAAACATAAGAATTTTTGATCCCTATGACGAGGGCATTTTTATGGGCTCCAGGAAAATCAGGGATGTAAATGTGGTTAGTGACATTCAACTCTATGTTGATTTATTCACATATCCGGCCCGTGGACAGGAGCAGGCAGAAAGACTTCTTGAGAAAAATATAAAGGTGGTGGAAAACTCTTGAATACGCGC
>JAKAYH010000192.1 GCA_021826835.1 Thermoplasmata archaeon
GTACGGTGAGTTGAACACATGGAGACAGGAATCCCAAGCCGTATACACAAGAAAAGAATGGTTTGACAAGTTTTGGGCTGAGTCAATAGATTTCAAGAAGGATTTGATAGAACTTCTTGAAAATTCGAGATTTGGTAGTAAAGAGTATTCTCCCTATGAAATTTACATAAAAACGCTTTATGAAATGCAGAAGGAAGACATAAAGGAAGGCAAAAAGGAAGAAAAATCCAACGGGATGCCAGAGACCAAAGTCAATCTAGCACAATTTCAAGAAGATGCCATTGCTAGAATATGGACCAGGATGAAGAAATATGGTGGATGTATAGTAGCTGACTCGGTAGGATTGGGTAAAACGTGGATTGCAAAGAAGGTTCTTGAGCAAATTGGCTACTATGAGCGAAAAAACATACTGGTTGTATGCCCGGCCCAGCTTCGAGAAATGTGGAGAAGTGAGCTCAAGAAAATAGATACTAAAGAGAATATACTCTCACAGGAAGATCTTGCATCTGAAAACTACCTAGACAAAGCAAGAAAGAATCTGGGTGGACGCCTGGATAACGTAGAGTTGATAGTTGTTGATGAGAGTCATAATTTTAGAAACCCACTGTCAAATAGATGGGAAAATTTTTTCTCTCTTGTGAACGATAATATTTCTAGTTCTGGCAACAAACCCTACATTTTGTTTCTTACAGCAACCCCAATTAATAACACTCCGTGGGACTTATACTGGCAAATCATGCTTCTTGTATTGATGGATAGATCGGCGTTTATCAAAGAGAATATACCTGATTTGTTCAAATTTTTCAAGGAGGCCAAAGATAACCCCTCGCTGTTAAACGATCTTTTAAACGAGATATCTATCCGAAGAACAAGAGACTATATCATTGAAAACTACCCTGATGCATACATAATTGTTGAAATGCCTAACGGTGAGACAGAAGAGCGCAAGATTACGTTTCCTAAAAGAGTTCTTGAAAATGTCAATTACAAACTGGATGCCGCATATAAAGGAATGTACAAGGAAATATCCGACACCCTTACCGAGAGGCTTACCATGGCTTATTACCGTATTCTAGAATACAGGAAAGAGGACGTTAAGACAGAGGAAGAAAGACTGACTCTAGGAAGAATGATTGCCATAGGTGGTATCTTTAGGACGATATTGCTGAAAAGATTAGAAAGCAGCGTAGATTCGTTCAGAAAAAGTATCTCCAATCACATTCAATTTCTTCAAAAGTTGAAACAATACTTAAAAGAGGGAAAACTGCTAACTAAGCAGAGTTACATAAAGTATATGCTCAAATCCTACGATGAGATGGAAGATGGGGATATAAAAGAGATTCTGGACGATTTCAAACTCTCTGATTATCGTTCGGAAGAACTCTTCCAAGACATAGACAAAGACATTGAATTACTCAACAACATATTGGCGAAGGTTAGAAGAATCCGGCCTGAAGATGACTCAAAACTTAACGTACTAAAGGAAAAGCTTCTCGAACTGTCCAAGGACGGGCAGATTGTTCTTTTCACATACTACGCAGACACTCTCAACTACATTTATAAGGAGATTATCAACGATAAACAATTCTCGAAACTTAAAATAGAGGCCATATCTAGTTCTGGAACTACAAGTAAAGCGCCCAGTCAGCGTGAAGAGATAATTAAGAACTTCTTTGAGAAGAAAACTGACATAATTCTTAGCACGGATGTCCTATCTGAAGGTCAGAACCTTCAAACGGCTAAATACTTGATCAATTATGATCTTCACTGGAACCCGACGCGAATGATACAAAGGGCAGGTAGGATCGACAGGATTGGTTCTCCATATAAGGAGATATACATCTATAATTTCTTCCCTGAGGATGAACTTGAGGAACTCCTTAAGCTGGTTCAGGCATTGCAAACTAAGATTATCGATATTGATGATTCGGTAGGTCTGGATCAGACTGTTCTTGGAGAGGAGATACACCCCAAAGTTTTCGGAATAATCAGACGCATTAAAGGGAAAGACGCGAGGCTTTTCAAGGAATTAGAGGCCGACTTATTTGGCGGCGGAGAAATATTTTACCAACCATTGAAGGATTTTCTCAAGGATAAGGGAGTAGCGGAACTAGAGAAAATTCCAGCCGGCATATTTAGTGGCTTGAAAAAGGAGAAGATCTCAGGCATATTCTTCTACTATGAATACGGCAAGGAGTTTCATTTCTGGCATCTGTATGACATAAAAACAGGCACATTTCTTACAAGTAAGACAGACATTTTAAATTACATAAGGTGTAAAAAAGAAGAGAGGCGGGTTATTCCGACTTTCTTTGAGAAGGTATATGACACGAATAAATTGGTCTTGGAGGAAATTGAAAGAACTTACAAAGAGATAGAACTCAGCAACACCCAGGATTCACAATTGAAAGAGCTCAACCGCTCCAATAGTACTAAATTTATAAAGAAAATGATTGATGAAATTGAGTTACAGCTGAATGACTACCTATATGAGTATCCAAATGACACCTCGGTTGAACACGTGTGGGAACAGATCAAATCAAAACTTCTCTCGCTTCCTCCCACTAAGAAAAGGTTACAGGATTTGAGACAAATATGGAGGTCTTACAGGAAAAACAATGACTGGAAGAATATGATTGAAGAGCTGGGCAATTTTATTGGTAAGAAAGGAATGTTTAAGAAGAACAAGATAGAGCCTTTTGACTCAACCAAGCTGAAACTGGTGACTATGGACTTCATTTCATAACAACGTCAATGACATTAATCCCAAAGAGAACAATTTTTATTGGTTTTTTGGGATCGTGTGGGTATTATTTTCACCAACATAGGTATTGAAATTGCTACCACGCTATGATCACTTATATCTTGAAACCCCAAACACATTTAAAGTCCATTGTTTGATGGAGAATTCTTATTTTACATGTTACAGACATGGGCACTCCATTCTATATTAGCAAAACTAACGCCAACTTAAATTTGTCCCTCTAAAATTCACTTCCACTTCTGACTCACCTTTCTTTACATCATATTCATTTTTTCTTTATTGCTTCATTACATAATGGCTTTAAAGAGTTTCAATAGCAGCCATATGACTATTCAAGTAAGATTTTGTTATGCTTACCAATATCTGTCTTTGTGTTTCATTGTCAAGAACAATAATACACGTTTAGCATCTATCGATAAGGCTTCATCTCAAATTCTCTCAGACTTTCTTCCATCTCTCCTTTGATTTACGACTCTTACTCTTTCTTCGAAAGAGCATCTTCTTGGCCATGTTCATTTGGAGTGGTTTCCTGTTCTCGCCGTTCGTGGTGTATGTGTGGTGCTACACACCTTCGCTTCGCTTTTTTGTGCCCACACCAAACATACACCACCCCAATCTTTCAATTCGGATTTCCCATTCAATTCAGGCACATTATCATTCCTGAAGAGGGGTAATTTAAGAGAAAAAGTGAAAGAGAAGAATTTGGTCACATAATCTAATCCACTTAGTAAAGAATTGCAGAAATAGATGAAATCCTGCACTTTTCTACCTTTATTGTGAAAGGAAAAAATATATACTTATTTAAGCGTAAATCTTATTTACGCACTATCAAGAGGTTTTTCTACTCCTAGTTGATTACCATGTATGCCAAAGACACTTACTTTGAATGAAGGAGCCTTTGCAAAACTGTTACTTCTCTATAACAGAAACGAATCATTTAAAAATTGTAAATTTTTAACATGGGGCCCATTCTCGGAAAAAGTAGCAGAAGATAATATTTTGATTCCATCACGCAAATTCTATAAGAAATTGCCAAAAATGCTATTTAAAGATGTAATCGTGTTCCAGCCAGGTGGCTTCATGTCAGTTGATGAGGATTTGAAATTTTTTCGAAGGATGCTAGTAGATACTAAAAGCAACATTGAAAAAACGAAGGAGGAGAGCTAATTGGATGGAAAAGCATCAAGCACTTTGTCAAAGAAAGCAGATGGTGAAACTTCGGAACATCCAGACATTAATATGACAGACCGCTATGAATCTGGTACAAAACAACAAGGCCTCGAACAGTTGTCAGATCTTGTAACTGCAGTAATGCCTCTTGCCAAGGAATACGTTGATTTGCAAAAATCCAAATTTGACTTTTCTGTTAAAAGGGACGAAAGAGCTGGATCTCATAATAGAAAGCTCACTTCATATCTTCTAGTATTTCTGGGAATAGTGATAGGAATAACAGCAGTTTTGACATATTTGGGCAAGGTTTCTGGCGATGCCTTACTATTTATGGTGGGAATAGTAGTTGGATATCTTATGAATATGATTCAAGGACTTCTTTATTCCCCGTGGGAAGGCGATCAGAATGAAGATTGAATATTGAGAAAGGAATCTGAGGGATATTTAAATATGAGAAGGTTAATTTTTATCATTTTTGTATCTATTATTGCTTTTATTTTTTATATTTTGTATACTTATATATTCATAGGCTCAATAGCACTAAATCTTATTTTTACAATTATTGGAGCATTTGTGACTTTAGGTATATTCACAATTGCCTATTTTCAATTCCTTTTAACAAACACTCCTTGGCTTGATGCAAAAATGGTAAAAGATGCAAATGGAAAATATTTTGACCTTCATTTATTTAATGCAGGACCAGGGCTTGCTAGGGATGTTACATGGTTGCTTAAAGAGGAAGATTATCCGACGAATTACTTATCTTGTTCCATCATTTTGGGAATAAAGTGCAGAAAAATAGACGATTTTAGTACTTTTCAGGGCACTCAAAAGGCACTCTCCCAAAATACGGGTACTTTAAATGTGAAAGGGTTCATACCTTCAGGTTGCAAAGGTGAGGATAACTATTTTACAGTCCTTCTGAAGTACAGTAAGTTAATTTGGATTATAAATCAATACAAATATTGCAAGATTGTATTCTCATCTGAAGGAAAGCGCCTAGATCTGAAATATGAGATAAATGCAAGTGAATTCAATGCCGAGGTTGAGAGCACAAAAAATTTCTCTCAAAAACTGACTCAAATTTGCAAAAACCCTTAGAAAGCCAGCATCAGCTGCGACAATAGTCCTTTCCACTTTGCTTCTTAAACATTCAGCATTTTCTTAAAACTTAAATTATATCACTTCCAGCCCATTCTAACTATAATAGAACTCGTTTATTGAAGAAAGCTAATCCAGTCTAATATCTTATTTTCCAATATTTCTTGCAGTTCTGATTGATCCTGGTTTTTTTCATAACAACAACACCTCCTGCATTTCACTATACGTGGGAGTTATAAAGCACATTTAAAAATAACAAAACAATAAAATATCATTAATAGAATTACAATTTAAATGAACAACACGATATCGCGTCTGTTC
>JAKAYH010000193.1 GCA_021826835.1 Thermoplasmata archaeon
CCGATCTGCCGCCAGCCTTAATTTCTAATTTTGACATTCAAGTTTAAGTGTTTACACTTATTTTTATGTTTCCCAATTTCATTGCCGGTCTGCTATTTGTAAACAATATGCTGAATGAATCTCTCCTATTGAGAAGAGTTCAATAAATCTTAAATTAAGATCATTCTTTCAGATGTTCGGAATATCAAATACTGGAGAGTTTGCCACAAGCATCTAATCTGTTACGGAATCTGCCTCCTTCGAAACTTTTGATGAGTCATGGATGTTTCCACATTATTGAGGTTTTTGTTTTTGTCTGCAGATTCAACACGAAACGATACTGCACCATCACTTCTCCTTCCGGGTGATTACCGGAAGTCTTAACACACATCATTTTATGGCAATCTGAATCCTGCTGGCTTGCATGGTTATCACCAACACATCATGTACCTTGCTGGTGTGAATGAAAAGATCGGTGATATTTGCAGATTGGCAATCACCATCTTATTCCATGTTATCGTGTAATTAAGTTCAATCATACCACCTATCAGACAATTTAATAAAATTTAAATCCGGCTTTTAGCCTATTTCACCACATTCTCATAAGGGTAAAGCACACACACCGGACTGATCTCCACTTTCCATCCACTTTCCAGAAATTAATGGGAACATCAACAATCATATTTCAAACTGTCCGGATAATCTGATAACCACACAATTCTTTCATTAATCTCGTGAAATGGCCCATAGTAGAAATATAAACCAGGTTTATCGTAAATTCTGCACGTCAGGTACATATTCCCGCCAAATTCATTGAATCTTCTGATATCCATCGGGTTTGAGCACCTCATTACAAGTTCATCAGTAATATCAAAGAAATTTCTCAATTTTTCGTCATCAAGTGTATTGTTGATCACGACTCTTGATGCACCTGAGATCATCAGGTCTATAAGGTCACTTTCCTTATATGGGTAAGCCATAAGCGTGAATTCTATATATTTGGATATTTCAGAATAAATATTGAAATTGAAATGATACTTATTCAGGGCATCCATGTCGATGACAAAAGCTTCATCTTCTGGAAATCTGGCTATTTGTGTCATATTTTTATAGCCAAAAATACTACCTTCATTGATTATGAGACATTGCACATCGGTGAAATTACTTCCGGGTTAAATAACTTATATGTGACCCATTATCATGGCTGTTGTATTAATCCTTTTTTGATTGAAATCAACAAAACTATAAATTATCTATATATCCATACATTAACTTACAAAAAAGCGAACAAAAGTTTTTATTATCTTATATGCATTACATAATTATGATAGATCAGCAGACCTCCTATCTGGCGAAAACGGATCGTATACTAGTTCCCATGGCCAAGGGAGAGAGTTCCAGAAAAGCCTTTACAATGGCTTCTCAGTTTGCCAGGGTACTTGGGTCTGAAATTACTGCATTGACAATTAAGGAGGAGACCAAGGAGGTTACATGGAGCCAGAAAGTAGCAATCATAATGAATGCCTATAAGGAGGCAAAAAGTGAAGGGCTTAACGTAATTCCAAAGATTCAGAGTTCAAGAAGCATAAAAGAAGGAATAATCTATGAGGTAAATTCAAGAAATTATGATCTTGTATTGATGAGCAGCAGGGCCAGGCCCGGAATCTCCACGTCATTACTTGGGCCAATCGGGGATTATGTCATTAAGCATTCAAAAAATACTGTGGCTGCAATATCACTAAAGAGGGACACATATCCATACAAAAATATTTTCATACCTATGAGTGAAAAACTAAATACAAGAAAATCGGTGTATCTTGCTGCAATATTCGCAAAGGTTCTGGGTGCAAAATTCTCACTTTGCGATATGACCGACCTCGATAAAAAGAAGGTTCACGGGTTCAAAACAATAATGAATAACGAGATCTGGAAGGAACTGAATCTGGATTATGAGATTACAAAGGCATCTGGTGAAAATCTCAGAGAATCTGTAATGAATCGTCTTTATGCCTCTTCTTCAGACCTTATAATTCTCGGTTTACGACCCGATGCTTATTCAAATGTAAGAATTAATTCGGACATTAAAAGAATTATGAAGGATATATCCATAGATTCGGTTCTAATCAAGAGATGATTTACTCAATATATTATGATTCACAAGGAAATTTATGATGCCAACATCAAGGTACATGACGTTCACGTAGTAAGAGCCGAATATGGGGAAATCCTGAGATTCGCTTGAATTTATCAGTTGATTGACTGTACTGTTTACTTCATGCAAGGACAACCTTATTCCTTTTATATTCCCGAGATTAATTATGGACTGCACAACTCTTTTCTCCTGAATAATTGCACCCTGAACTGGTATGTTAGGGTCCAGGCCGGAGTCGGAATCCATTATCATTTCTCCAGGTATCTGACTTAAGGTAACGTTTGGGTTCATCCTTTCAAATTCTTTTATATTTTGTAATGTTTCATTAAGTGATGCGTTTGTATTCGGTGCGCATTCTGGTGCTCCTGACGAGGTCTGGTTGAAATTTATGGCAGATGGTCTGGGTTGAAAGAAATAGCTCTGGTTGAAGGCCTGGGCTAGAAGATAGCTGCCATAGATCTTACCATCAAGATTAATCTGACTTCCATTGGCTGAACCACGATCCACGTTTTCTGCTATGAAGGATGTAACGGTGGGTATTATAACACCCACTATAAGAATAACAATTACCATCACTATCACTGATGACTTAACAATTGCCAAAAGTTCTTTTATTTTTACCATACAACACCCACCCCCAGGAGTAGATAGTAAATGGCACCTATTGCCACAAACGGAAGCAGGACACCACCTACACCATAAACCATAATATTCCTTTTCAGGAGATCGTTGATTCCAGACGGCTTGAACCTGACACCCCTAATGGCCAGAGGAATAAGCATAGGAATTATAAATGTATTAAATATAAGCGCAGAAGTTACGGCCAATAGAGGATCTGTAAACCCAAGCACGTTGATGAAGGAAAGATCAGGAAACATGAAGAATACCGCGGGGATGATCACAAAATATTTTGATATATCATTTGCAATGCTGAATGTTGTTAAGGATCCCCTGGTAATAAGTATCTGTTTTCCAAGAAATATAACATCCATCAACTTTGTCGGGTCGTTTTCGAGATCAATCATGTTGGCGGCATCCTTAGCAGCCTGAGTGCCACTGTTCATGGCAAACCCAACATCCGCCAGAGCAAGGGCAGGGGCATCATTGGTCCCATCCCCCACCATTGCAACCATTCTCTGTTTTTCCTTTTCCTCCTGGACCTTATCGTACTTATCCTTTGGTTTACTGTTGGCCACTACCTCGTCGATTGACGCCTCTCTGGCGATATACTGTGCAGTCAATTCGTTGTCACCAGTACACATAACAGGTTTTATATTCATGGCTTTCAGAGATTCGATCCTTTCCCTGATCCACGGCTTTAATATGTCGTTGAACTCAATTGCACCAAGGATTCCCTTCTCAGAAATTACAACCATAGCTGTTCCACCTCTGGATGATATCTCTGCACATCTTGCATCTATGTAGTTGTCTTTGCTTCCTGCTAGCTCCCAGATTGCGTTGGGAGAGCCCTTGTAGATATATTGGTTTTCCTTCTTAACGCCGCTGAATTTTGTATCGGGTGTAAATGGAACAAATTCATATTTGGTCATATCCAGGCTTTTCAGGTCGGGTTTGTTTTCTAATGCCTTTTTAACTACGGAAATTCCCTCTTTCGTTTCGTCAAAGTATGAAGAAATATAGGCTGCCTCGTATAATTGGTCCATGCTGATATCACGATTAGGATATATTGCATTTGCCTCTCTGTCACCAATGGTGATGGTCCCGGTTTTGTCTAGAATTATAGTATCTATGTCACCGGCATTTTCTACGGCTCTGCCGCTTTTAGCAATAACATTAAACTGACTGACCTTATTTATTGCAGCAACTCCCAATGCAGGAAGAAGGGCACCTATAGTTGTTGGAATCAGACATATAAGGAGAACGACCAGTATGAACAAATTTACGTTTGTATTTAGGAAGGTCCCCAAGGTATAAACAGAGGATGTTATTATGAGAAAAACCAGTGTAAGACCTGATAGTAAAATTGAAAGTGCGATTTCGTTTGGAGTCTTTGTCCTGATGGAACCCTCCACAAGTTCAATCATTTTGTCCAGAAATGTTTCTCCTGGATCTGCTGTTATTCTGATCTTCACTTTACTATCCTGAAGAATTGTTGCTCCAGTAACACTATCTCCCTGGACCTTAAAAACAGGTTTAGATTCCCCAGTAATTGAAGATTCGTTAAAATATCCCCGTCCCTCAACGATTTCTCCATCGGTGGGAACCGTTTCGTCTTTTCGGACTTCCACGATCATGCCCTTTCTTAGTTCACTTGATGGAATCATTCTCTCTCCATTCTGATCAATAACTCTTCCGTTCGTTTCCCGTTTCATCTTCTTCAGTGTTGCTGTTATATTCCTGCTTTTACCCTCTGCAAGTGATTCTGCAAGGTTCGAAAAGAAAATCGTAAGGAAAAGTAAGATAATGACAGATATATAAAAGTCGATGTATACGGGAGTTAGATTCAGTCCATATTGCGTATGGAATGCAAGCAAATACAGGGAAACAAACATGGCTAGTTCTGTAATGAACATAACTGGGTTTTTCACAATCTTTCGAGGATCGAAGCTTTTTATGGCATTAATTACGGCTTCAATATATTGGTTCACCTAACCACCCCCACACTGAGGGAGAATGCTCTTCCCCACGCCAACAGAGGACCGGCTGCAAGTACCGGAAAGAACGATATCAGCCCCAGTATTATCATCGTGAATAGCAGCATAAAACCGAACCAGAATGAGCCAATGTCCACTGACCTGCCGTACTGTACCTTTGGTTTTTTATAGGAAAACGATTCAGCTACAATTAGCTGGAAAGCCATGATCGGATACCGCCCCAGAAGCATTATTATACCATCCAGTGTATTGTAAAAAGGAGTATTCGTTGCGAATCCTCCAATCTCAGAACCATTGTTTGAAGCTGCTGATGCATATTCGTAAAGCAAAGCGGTGATTTGATCGGGATGCGTGTTTACGAAACTTTTCATTAATATTGGGGCAAACAGAAGTGTAAAACCGAGAGGAACTATGATTATCAGTGGATGTATTATAAGGCTGAAAGTTGAATATTTTATCTCCTTTGAGCTAATTTTAAGGCTCATAATTTCTGGGAGTTTTCCTACCATTAATGATACCAGGAATACGGTGAATATGACATAGGAGAAAATATTCAAAACACCGGTGCCTACTCCCCCCAAAGGATCATTCAAAAGAAGTGGAAACAG
>JAKAYH010000194.1 GCA_021826835.1 Thermoplasmata archaeon
TGCCTGATGTGAATAGGTGGTTTGAAGAGAACTGTGTTAGTGGGAGCAAGAAGTATTGGAAGTTTGGGAATACCATAGGTTCTGGATATACTACGATATAAACCAAAGAGTAAAGAAGAATGTGAGGGCAGTGAACTGAACGATGATCGATGGAAAAGATCACATTCTGTGCGAGTACAAGAATGATTTGTTAGACACAGAAGCTACATGTTGATTTGCATATATTGATTTGAAATTTATTTGCTCAGTAAATAGATCCGGGATTTTCTAAAAAAAATAGGTCTTCTTCCCTGTCAATTTCATTGTTCCTTGACTTGTCTATGTAATATAAAACTCATCTTATTAAGTATGGTTCCTGATGATACTCTTTGTTAATCCACTTCGAAAGTGCACCTTCCATTTCGTTTACCCTTTCGTCTGAATTTGTGCTTCCACGTAATTCTTCTTTGACTAGTGTCTTGAATTTATATGATTGTTTTAATTCATATACATAAACAAATCCTAATTCATCCCCTGCAAAGGTTATCAAGAGATTCTTTACGCCACTCCTACCTTATATTAGAAAAAAAGATTTTTTTGTCATGCAGATAACATATTCAAAGTGATATAATAATATATCTAAAGAACAATTAGATTTGTTCAATGCATTAGAACATAATCCTATGAAAATATTTTTCTGTGCTTCATGTGACTATTTCTCTTAAAATATTGATTTCATGATCCTTCAGTTATGAGATGATTCGTTTCAAGCGTTATTGCGAATGAAAATCTATATAATAGTTAGATTGTATATGTAAGAAATATGGAAGTCAGAACTACTCCTCAGTTTGATCAGATGTCCCTACTTCCTGAACTTGTTTCAAATATTCTCAAGCCGAAGTTTGAGAAGAGTATAAGGAAAACGGGAGATGAGGGTCTTATAAATATCGTAACAAAATTTATTGGAAGAAAAATAATTTTCAAAGAGTTCACACAAAAAGGTATGGAGGTTACAGAGCAGCTCAAGAAAGCAGAGGAAATCGCAAATTCTCCCACTGTAGAGATCAAGGAAATGGATGAACTTGACCTCACGATGATTAACGAGGAAGAAGAGATGGCAATGCAGCTCAATCTCCTGTTCCATATCAATGTGATGGATGACCACATCACAGTCGAGGAAGTGAAGCCAGGAAAGCCTTCAAGGATATTCAACATCTATGTGAAGAGGAACGGAAATGGTGAATTCAGGCTGTGGTGCGAGCATGACGATTCATACGACTGCTGGCACGTCAAGGCAGCATGGACATATCCGCATGTCCAGAAGATGATGATGCACTACAAGGAAAAGGCAAAAGTTTGCGTGAATTGCCATGAAAGCAACGATTCAGATGCAATATTTTGCAAGCGCTGTGGAGTGAGGCTGGAATGATGTATAATATGGTGATTCAAGATGGATCGATGCAAATGTTCAAAATATCCAAAGGAAACAACGATAAGTCTGACCGAGAAGGGAAGGGAGATTGGATTAAAGTTAAGGGAAGTCGAAAAGATGATGAAAAATGAATTGGAAGACGACAATGAAAGTAATGAAGACTAGATTGTTGAAGAGTGATCACAAGGAATTCACTTTGAATGAACTTCTAAGATTAAATCTTCTTTTTTGGTCTAAAGCTGTATTGAGGTCAGATCAATAATGAATGGAAGTAATAACCCTAGCATGACTTGTCACAATTGTAATGAAAACCCTTTACCTATTTTAAAGTTTATAGATAACTCTTTAACTAACTACAGGACATATAATGTCTTAATAGGGTGCTCACGCGGCCATCTAACTCCTTTTGTTATAAAATCTAGCAATACAGGAAAAGTATTGATAGAGCATGATAAGTCAATATTAGGAAGAATATCTAGCTTCGAGAAAAAATTTAAAGACATTATAAGTAATTTTAAAAAGGTGGAAGACCTTCAAGACACCTATTCCGACATTATAAATTCGATTATTTCTAAAGATAAAACTGGATCAATAATTCATATCCGATATTTTATGGAGGTACATCAAAAACTTAGATTATTCAATTTATTAAATTACCCTGAAAGTGATGAAACGGAAGAGATGTGGGCGGAAGTTAAGGGTTCCCCTTTATATAGTTTTTTTTCCGAAGAAAAAAAGAAAGAATCAAAGTTATCTTTCGAAAAAATGGTTGATTCTAGTAAAAAAATTATAAACGTGAATAAAAATAATATAGAAATATTAAAAAACATATATAACTCATTATCAGAACAGCTACATTATTTCAAGAGAGATAAGAATAAGTATAAGACACTAGCTAAAAAGGAATGGGCAATAAGTGATGTTATATCAAAATTTGAAGAATTTCTAGAAATAGCTAAAAATATTGAGGACTCATATCTTATCAGTGAAGGAGAAAGCGAATCAGAAATAGAGAACGAGATGGAAAGAGGTGAAAACGAATGAATAATAGTAATTTTTTGGAAAATATTGCTTTAAGATTATCTCCAAAGGTTTTGCAGCATATTTCCTCAAATATTTATAGGCAACCTGCAAGCGCATTTAAGGAACTTGCATCTAATGCTTTTGATGCGAGTGCTACTAATTTTGAAATTAAATTTAAAATTAAATTCTTGGATAAAAAGATCAATGAAGACGAAGAACTTGCAGAGTTGGATAGTATAGAGATTACGGATGATGGAGAAGGAATTTCCTACGAGGATTTTCAATCTATCTTTACCAATATTGGTTATAGTAGAAAGGTTAAAGATTTGTCATACGATTCTCAGGACGCACTTAATAAAACTATCAAATCAAGACCAATAATAGGAAGGATAGGGATCGGTTTATTTAGTGTCGTTGCTGCAAGTGATGAATTCGAGATTGAATCAAAGAAAAAAAATGACAAATGTTATATCGCTAAAACCAAGATACCTGACTTTGCTAGACTCAATGTTACAAATATTGACCTTGAATCATTTCAAACTGGCGAAGCATTAATATATGAGAAAAATGATAGTGAGGAAAAAAAAGAGTCTTACACAAAGATTACACTAAGAAATTTCAAAAAACCATTCATGGAAGAAATAATGGGGAATTTTTCGAAATCTCAAATTTATCCAATGGCATTGGAAAATAAGTATAGATCTGTACATTCAGTACAAGAAAAGGAGTTTGAGGAATATTTAGAAAAAATTGTAAAGAGTAAAGAGAAGATAGAAGATTTGGATGGGAACATAGACCAATTCATTTTTAATCTAGCTTTACAACTGCCAATTGAATACCTTCCTAATGGTCCTTTTAAGGAGTGCGTTAAAATATTCGGATCCGATGAAGATAAAAACCCAGAGAGGATAATAGAGGAGATCAAAGAAAGATTGACCTCATACAAATTTAATGTGTTTTTCTCCATGGAGTTCGTGAATCGTAGAATTAATCCCTATAAAATTAAACTATTCAAACCAATATCATTACCCTCTCAAAGAGATTTAGACCAGTTTGGCTCAGGAAAACTAGATCCTAGAGCTTTTATATATAAAAAAGAAGATAAAATAAAGAACGAAATAGACGACGAAGTAGATATTGAAATTTCGATGTATGCTTATCGGCAAGCAAAGAGGATAGTTCCACACGAACTGAGAGGTATATTATTTAGGGTTTACGATGTTGCTGTAGGAGATTACGACTATGAAAAATTAAGGCCATATAACACTTCTGCTTTGCAATTTCAAACATCATATGAAATATTTATGAACAAAGGGTTCCAATCTGCAGTAAATGTAGATAGGGAGAGTTTGTATGAAGCATCCTACTCTTATAGATATCTGAAAAGGTACTTTGACTACATTTTAGGAAAGATGGACGAAGAAGACGAGGATAGTGATAGAACCAGGGATTATTTTACAGAATTTTTAACCTATTCGGAAGAATCAACTAATGATAGTAGTCCTAATAACGCCCAAAAAAGTGGCACTTCCAATACTTCAAATCTGATAGAGGGGTCTTTCAATGAAAAATTAGATAAAGAGTTCAGTCGGAAAAATCCTAAGCCTCTAATTAAAACTTTAAATGAACTAAGATTGAAAAACACCGTTGAGAGAAAAAAACAGAGAGTTCAAAAACAAAAAAATAACCCCATTCTTAGACGAGTGAGAGAAGAATACGACATAAACCTAGAGACCATAGAAAACATTGAAATAGAGGAATCAAAAAATCTATCAGAAATAGAAAAGACTGAATCTGGTATAGCTGTTAAAACTAAATTCAAACCGGATAAACTTTCTAAATTGCCATTCATTGATGCGGTGTTGCTTGCGCACCTCGAACTCAAAGGAGAGGAAAGAGCAAGATTCTTATCTTTGCTAGAAGAGTTGTACAAATTTTATAAAGAAAAAGAACCATAATCATGATATTTATGGTCTTCAAGCAACTTTTCAATAGCTCCAATTTCATTTTCCGTAATTAGTTTTGTTTTAATTTCTTTCTCTAAGTCAATAATCTTAGATAATATTTCCTTCCTAAACCCAACTCTTAGTCTTCCCTTTCTCCCATCCTTCCTGAAATACCTGTTCTCAGGCTTTTTGCATTCTTCAACTATCCATTCTCTGAATTCAAGAAGTTTTTGAACTTTATAATCCCCGGATTTGGCCAGTGCAATCATGGTTTTATCTTTCATTACGACAGTGCACATCCAGCATCCAAATCTCATTGAAGTGTTTCCATATAGATCAACAACAAGCTGTGTTTCTTGTATTGCTTTTTTACCGGGGAACATCAAAAAATACCATACATCCTCAGCCGTCCAGTGAATAATTGGAGCTGCTACATCTATTCCTTTCTGGTTCACCCATACATCACTGCCACATTCATTTGCCCCTCCATCTAAGCATGAACTTTTAAGTCGTATATCTCTCTGTTGGCTTTCCCCAATCCTCAATCCAGTTATAAAGAGTCCATTGTCTTCGTGGAGTTTCCTTGAGGGCTTGATCTTAATTTTTGGGGTGCACCACCTGAATCTTGGCCCTGGAGGGGGATAACCTCTGCCGATCATCCTGACCCAGTAGGTGTCATTTATATCAGGATAAACGATCTTCACTTCGGCAGGATACTTCTTCTCTATTGACTTTAAGAATGTATAAGCAACTACTGACATTTGTGGTATTTCCATCATAGTGTCTGAATAGGTAATGTTCAGATCAATATCAGGGTGGACTGTTTTCATATACAATGATAGAACCACAAGGGCAGTGCTATCCTTTCCTCCAGAATAGGTTACAATCCATCTTTTGTTCTTTTTGTAAAGTTGTTCTAAAATATTTATGCTTTCCTGGAATTTTTCTTTAAAAGTA
>JAKAYH010000195.1 GCA_021826835.1 Thermoplasmata archaeon
TGCATCCCAACCAGCGTTAAATGTATGTGACCATGTAACTGTAGTTCCTCCTACTGTAAGGTTAGCATAAGCAGTTCCTATATCAGCCTCCTTTGTAGTACCACCTGCCCCTCCTAAATAATAACCTGTTGGAAATTGAATGCCTTTAATCGTATATACATCAGAATGTATAAACTGACCATATTGTGTTACTACAAAACTTGTTCCAGCACCAGTTCCCGAGCCAGTCCAAACATTTCCATTATAAAAAACTGTGGTAGATGTTGTATTTACTGAAGAAGTAATAATTTGTGATACTGTTGCATCATTTCCATTATTATGATAATACGAAATTGTTGCGTTACCATAAGCAGTTAAACCTGTAGAACCAGTTTCAGGAGAATAATGTGGAGATGTTCTTTGTGGTAAACTCTGAATCCAATGAGAACCTGAGAATCCTATAATTACCATTCCAAGAATTATTCCTATTGCTAATACTTTCATTATTATTTGTTTGTTCATATATATTCCTCCGTTATATTTTTATAAAGATAATATTGTGGACTTGGTAGATTATTAGGATAAAGAAGACTGTATCCTATATAAGAAACCGTAGTTCCACCAAAACCTTTTCCATACATTAAATAATTCCATGATAGACTAAAGTAAAAAATATGTACTACACCGTAAGAGAGTAGTAAAGGATATAAAGTCTTTAAAAATGCTGTTTCATTATAGTGTACTATAACCTCATAACTATCTCCGGTAATAATGTTTTTCTCATGTTGAATAAATGTAAGATTAATTAATCCTGCCTCTGTATCCCAAATTGGTAGGTTATATTGTTGAAGAAATTTTATTTGTGAAACGGTTTGATTAATCCAATTTGTTATGCCTGTATGTAATGGGTGAGTGTGTATTGAAATTGCATTTATATAACTTCCAGCACCCATAGACATTAAATTACTAACATAGGAGTCCTGAGAATAATATACTCCACCAAATCCTATTATATAAGGTGCATTATTTACAGTATGAGCAATCTCCCATGCTGATTTCAACATGTTTAAGTAATGTATTGGGTTAGAATATTCTTGATAACCATATTGAAAATATATTGGTTCATTCCAAATTTCCCAATAATGTAAATTTGGGAAATCTGCTAATACCTGTTTAACTGTATAATTCCATTGTGATAAATTTGTAAAATTGCTAAAAAAGTGTTGTATCGTACCCTGTCCAATAATTCCTATAATATTAAAAGAACTGTTATACTCTAAATTCCAAGCGGAACCCCAGACATCAGAGCGACACCATTTAACGTTAAGATTTTGGGCATAAGAAGAATATAAATTCCAATTAGTATCGTTAAAATCTATAGCCAGACCACTTATAGACGATTTATTTGCAGTTTGTATTGTTTCATTTTGTGTATTAATAACTACATTAGATGTAGTGGTAATAGGTTGTAATGGAGCAGGAGATGTTCCGGGTGGTGGTGGAGTAAAAGTAGTCGAGCTTAAATTTGAACTCAATAAAATAAGAATAACTAACACAATAAAGAGCAAAATAATAGACTTCATACTCTTGTATCCCTCCTTATTCTACCATCTACAATCATAAAAGCAAGAAAAATAGTGAACCCTATTAACGGAAGACTTGCAATACCTGAAAATTTTGAGACAAATATCACAAAAAAGTAGAGTGCTACAAAAAAAGTGATATGAAGAAAAAGAGTAGTAATAATTCCTGTATTCACTATTAAATATGCTGTAATCTGATCACTCTCCGTTGCGACATGATAAACGTAAACAGCATAATAAGTTATAACCATAGTGACTATATTTATCATGCTTGCAATCAGCAATTCAACTTTGGGTACAGTATTAAATATATTCATACCCATCTCCTGTAAGAATCAGATACAGTAGCTCATACAATGAACTCCTCTCCTGTGAACTATTTAATCTCAAAACAACCGTCACCTATACTTGGGATCAATCCATAGAAGTTATTATATTTATTGTGGGCAATATTCCGAGATTCCTATTTGCTGTAAAAAATGCATGTATCATGATCATGTGACTCACCTGAAGATCACCGCATATCCCATGTCTTTGTCATAAGTGGCTTCGATGCCGGCATTCTGGAGGAGGGTAAGATCACCGGGCTTACAGTGGACAAAGATGAAACCAGAATCTGTGGTGATATGGATACCGGGCAGAATCTTTCCAATGCGATCTTCAAGGGTTCCGGTGTTGAGACCTTTAAAGTGCATGTATAAAAATTGATCATAACTGAGGTTCTTTTTTAAGGACTTCAGAATTGCAAGAGTCCGGGACGATATACGGATAGAGGTCTTTCCAGAAACCGGAAGATCGTCAATGTCTGTGTCGGTAAAGGAGAGGGCTTCATTTGTGAAGTCAGAAAAACTCTCTCCAAGAGCTTCAGCTTTTCTGATGTATTTATCATCAACATAGATTGAAACGGATACTTTAGGCATTAATTGACCAATCTTGAGATGTATTTAAGAGTTCATTTAAAAATTTCATGCTGTGAAAATGAAACGTGACATCCTCCCACGTCTAAAGAACGTGGGCTTCCTGCTTCAACCACTTCACTTGCTTTATCCCTTCCTTTTCAAGAAGGGACAGAGCAGAGGTGACTGTGTCCACAGGCGTTAATTCCCCACTGTCCGTGGGTACTCCAATCTTCATGTCGTAAGCATAGTTAATCTTTTGGTTCGCTTTCATCCCACCCCTGAAGGAGTGGGTTTTCTCGCTCACGTTCATATAAGGAAGGGAGGTTTCGATGTATGCACGAATTGTATGTAAGGAATTGACGTTTTTGAAAGGAGAACCGCTAAAGAAGGCAAGAAATCTCTATTAGAAAACGTAAAATGATTAGGGATGTAGTAAACAACAGATAAAAATTCATTTTTAATGACGTGGAATGGCTTATTATTTTCTATTAGAAAATATAAATGGATGTATGCATAAAAAGGGTGTTTTTTAATGGCGAACCTGAAGAATGGCTCAAAAAAGTCTATTAGAAATTCAAATCTTAAGGATTTCATAAGGTCTCCATCATATCTTCAGGGATTCCATGATCCCGGATACCAATAACTTCCATGATGGGTTCAACAATGGAAGTGAAGCACCGATCCTGATGGTACTTCCAATCCAACCGGCTGATGAATTTCTGTGGTAAGGGGTCATCAAAGTTCACCATGATAACGTCATTCTCACCTTTCCTTCCTTGCACGAAATACTTGCGGAATTTCCCCTGACTGGAATCCAGATGAATTCCTTCTTTAATTGAATTCCGAATTGCCCTTGCACTCTGGAAGTTGCCATAAGTTTCAAGGCTTCGCTGAAGACCTGAATAGAATCCGATCTGATTTATGTCTATGGTGTGGTCAATCCATTTCTGCAATTCATTATGATGCAGATCACGGGCTTTTTCAGGATCATCAAAGATCATCTTAAAAAGTTCATCCATGATCCAGTGGACGTAAGGAGAGGAATCTGATCTGCGAATTTCAAAGCCACGAATCTTCAGTTTGGGCTTATTAAGCCACTTATCCTCCCAGATGATATGACTGACGTATTTCTTCTTTGCACCGGTCTGAAGCCACTGATCCATGATAGTCTCCAGTTTCATGTGGAGTTTACTCTTTGTAGGATCGGCATTGAATTGCTTCACGAATTCAGGAAATGTAGAATTGATGTATTTGATGAGCTTCAGGGCATCTTCCAAGATCTCTTCCTTGGTCATGGTTTCATATTTGGGATGGGAGAGGAAAAGGCTGTCAGTATCTCCGTAGTCCACAACATAGCCGATCAGTTGGACTTTATCAGCAACCCATAAGATATGCTTACGGGCTACAAAGGTTATACAGTGCTGGATTCTGGGGTCAAACCATCGGGAGTAAGAATTCTTGGTATCACCATAGAAGGCATTGGTGATCTCCTTGACAGTTCTCTGGTCATTGTCAAGAACGTCACGCATGACAGGATCGACATTACGCATTTCAGCCTTGATCTTATCACGTTCATCCATCAATTCATCAATGGTCTCAGGTATGAATCCTCTTATGTGTGTGGAGAAGCGATAACCGTCAACAATGATGTCTGTGGGATCAAATGGATCATCCTCAGACCTGATGGTATCATGACTCAGGTTTAGCGTAGAAATGACAGCAGGATATTCACCTTTAAAATCAAGTACAATTATGTATTTCTTGTACATCCCACTCTTGGCACTAAAGACCAATGAACCTCCACCCTTCTTGGTTTTCTCTATTGGCTTAGGCTTGGAAGGTGCAATGTATTTCCCAGAAATCTTATGGAACAGACGGGCATCTATGATATAATCAGCATTGTATTTTCCGATCTGTAGAGTCCCAGCATTACAGGAAAGGGAATAGAAGAATTTGGTAAGACCCTGATTCTTATCTATAAGGGCTGGGAGGATTGCATCACGGTAAGAATATTTCAGGAAGAGGATAGGGTCTTTTTCATACATCTCATAGAATCCCATTTTGTGTTTTACCTTTCCGACACCAAGAAGGAGGTTGGCAACGTAATCAAGAGATGAACTGATAACATTGTTTTCATGCTTCCGCTTATATGCGAGTCGGAAATCCAGTTGCCCAACCTGACGGAATGGTGCATAGAGACCAAACTTCTTTCCACGATTCTCCAGATATGGAATGTCATATCCCTGAATTTCCCAGCCTCCAAGAATGTCAGGAGCATTCTTGCCGGAAAGAAGATAAAAAAAGGCGCGGATCATCTCCTTTTCAGATTCAAATGAAAGGAACCGGAAATTGAAATCCCCAATGGCATCTATCAATTTGGATGTCTGCACCTTAGACTCCGAGATAGTGGAAAAAAGAAGGACATTGTTGGTGAGATAATCATAATATGAGATGCCGGTAACTTCTTCCTTAGCTTCTTCAGGTCTTGCAAACCCATGACGATCATCGGTTTCAATGTCGAAAGACGCTATGCGGAGATTGATACCATTATGATCTATCGGCTTCAGGGTATCAAGATCAACAGCCTTCTTGATGTGAAGATCATAAAGAACACGCTCTGCAAAGAGAATGTCGGCTTCATAAGTTTGGACTCCATTCTTCTCATAATTAAGACGATCATTCTTTACCTGATAGGGTAAGTCTTTTGCAATCTTTACCAGAGGTTTCCTATTGATTGATTTGTAAGTGCCTTTGGAATCCTCAAGATAGTAGTATGGCTTGATGGGTGCAGGGAATTCATAATTCAGTCTTTCACCATTCTCAAGTCTCCCAAACCACCTGACACGAAGGGGATTCTCAGTGTAATCAGAG